>JADHRO010000027.1 GCA_016777395.1 Chitinophagales bacterium
GTATTTTTCATCTTGCCATTGGATATCCATTTTAGAAGAAACCATAATTTTAAGAATAAATTAATCGAATATCCTACCTTAGCAATAAGATGAATTTAAACCTAGATCCAGATAAAGATAAGCTTAAACCTGACGAGCTCGATATAGACCGAGCTTTGCGTCCCAAAAGATTTAAAGATTTTGAGGGGCAAGAGAAAATAATGGATAATCTTGAGATTTTTGTTCAAGCCGCTATCCTTAGAGAAGAAGCACTTGACCATGTTTTACTCCATGGCCCACCAGGATTAGGCAAAACTACTTTATCGCATATTATAGCATCAGAGATGGGAGTCAATGTGAAAATTACTTCCGGCCCAGTGCTTGAAAAACCAGGAGACTTGGCTGGCCTTCTTACCAACTTAGAGGATAACGATGTACTTTTTATTGATGAAATCCATCGTTTAAGTCCTGTTATTGAGGAATATTTATATTCCGCCATGGAGGATTATCGAATAGACATAATGATTGATACAGGTCCAAATGCACGTTCTGTGCAAATTGAATTAGCCCCCTTTACTTTGATAGGAGCAACTACCCGTTCGGGCTTATTAACGGCTCCGCTTCGCAGCAGGTTTGGTATTACATTGCGTATGGAGTATTATGATGTTCGAACTCTAGCAGGTATTGTTGAGCGAAGCGCTAAAATCTTAGCTATTGATATAGACTCAAAAGCTGCAAGTGAAATTTCAAGGAGAAGCAGAGGAACACCTCGGATTGCCAATTTGTTGCTTAAACGAATACGCGATTTCGCACAAATAAAAGGAGATGGCAGAATAACCATGGATATAGCCAAATTTGGATTGAATGCCTTAAATGTAGATGAAAATGGTTTGGACGATATGGACAATAAAATTTTACAAACGATATTGGAAAAGTTTAATGGTGGTCCTGTAGGATTAAGTACTATTGCCACCGCCGTAAGTGAAGATTCAGGCACAATAGAAGAGGTTTATGAACCTTTTTTGATTCAAGAAGGCTATCTCAAACGGACCCCGAGAGGTAGAGAGATTACAGTAAAAACCTTTAAACATTTCGGGAAAAATCCTCCGGCTAGTGCCGAATCTTTATTTTAGTAAAAATATCAACCCATGCTTCAATACGATAATAAAAATTGGTTCAGCTTCATCTTTAGACATGGGAGTAAACATGTAGATGGAATGTGGTGGAGCATGCTCTTTATGGGACTATTGACAAGTGCATTAATTTATGTAAATGAACATACAGCATGGCTTCATTTTGAAATCAGTACCACATTTCATACGGTTTTGGGCTTGGTGCTTGGTCTTCTGCTTGTTTTTAGAACAAATAGCGCCTATGATCGATGGTGGGAAGGACGAAAACAATTGGGCGCTTTGGTAAATACTACTCGAAATTTGGCACTTAAAGTCAAAACATACGCTCAAGGAGCCAATCCAAGTTTAAGCGAGGAAACTTTGACTCTAATTTATGCCTTTGCATTTAGCATGAAAGAGCACCTCCGTGAAGAAGATTTTTCGAGTATATTTCAGGAAATTCCAGCAGCTTTTTTGAGCGATTTTAAGAAATTTAATCACAAGCCTAATTTTGTTTTAGGTAAAATTGCTAAGAATTTACATCAGCTTTTTAGTGAGGGGACAATTAATGGTGAACAGTTAATTATTCTAGAAAAGGAAGCTAATGCATTAATCAACATATTGGGGGCATGCGAAAGAATAAAAAACACACCTATACCCATGGCTTATGCCTTACACCTTAAACGCGTATTGCTTATCTATGCCTTAACCTTGCCTTTTGGCTTTGTCGGTCAATTAGGTTGGGTGGCTATCCCCATGGTTCTGATTGTATTCTATACCATGGTGGGGATAGAGCTAATCGGTGAAGAGATTGAAGATCCTTTTGGTCTGGATGAAAATGATCTGCCTGTAAATGAATTATGCAACAAGATCAAGGCGAATATTTTAGAAATCAGCAAGTACTAAGTAAATTTTAAAATTGTATACAGTCCTCAGTAAATATATTGATACAAGCTACTCGCTTACAATTTTGATTCAACTATTCTTAAAATCTCATCCTCCGCCTCTTGAGCTGAAGAAGCTATTTTAGCTGCTTTCCCTAAGATATCGGTTTTAAATACTTCATCTTTCAAATCAGCAACATTAATCTTTACATTTAAATAAGCGCCTAACACCGCACTTCGCGCGCTCAAGGCACCTACCCCAGCGTCACTTACTGAATTCGGATTACCATTAAGAGCCATTTCTTTTAACAAATCAAATGAGGCAAAAGAGGTTTCCATTACCTGATAAGGAATTTCAATGGCATATTTTGTAGCATCCTGAATAGCTTGACTTCGTATAGCCTTTTCCTCCGTCGAACTTTTTGGTAATTTAAAAGCATCCATGATTAAATTGAAGGAATTCGTGTCTTCATCCACAAGCCAAAGTAATTTATCTTTAAGGGCCTGCCCCTTACTTGCCCATTCAGAAAATTCACTCCATCTATCATCCCAACCCCTTTTATGTGAAGAAAGATTAGCCACCATCGTTCCCAATGAAACACCAAGAGCTCCTAAATAGGCAGCAATACTTCCTCCACCCGGCGCAGGACTTTCGCTCGCAGTTTCATTAGCAAATGCTTTCAAGTTCATCTTGATTAAAGGTCGAATATCATCCTCACTAATCATGTACTCAATAATATTTTTCTTTGGATCAAAAGGGCTCAATTCATCCAAGCCCATGCTTTTAACCGCAATTTTAATCAATTCATCTTCACACACACCCGTACTTCTTTCTTGCTTTTCAAGAAAATACTTCCCTGCGTCTAAAATGCTTTTTAAAGGCACCAAGCCTACGAGTTCACTGCCTGTCACCCGCATTCCTCGCTGATAAGCCGATTGAGCACATTCATCAAAGGCCTTGTGCAACGGGGTGTCGTTAATATTCGTAATATTCATAGATATTTGCGCCACTCCGTATTCCTCTATGAACCAACCTATAGCTTTCACTCCTTTACAGGTTCCATCAATTCTCACAGGATTACCATCCTTATCCAAGACTTTCTTTCCGTTAGGTTTTCCATCTTCCGTTTTAGATCGCCCTTGTTCACGAATATCAAAAGCAATATTATTTGCTCTTCGCACTGAGGTGGTGTTTAAATTAACATTGTACGCAATGAGAAAGTCTCTCGCACTTATGGCAATATTTCCACTCTTTGCTTGAAAACTAGCGGGGCCAAAATCAGGTTTCCATGCCGGAATGACTATTTTATCTGCGATACCCTCATATTCTCCTGACCTTACTGTTGCTAAATTTTTCCTGTCCAGTTTTGTGGCTGCATTTTCATATAAATAGACAGGAATATTGAGTTCATTACCCACCCGTTCGCCAAGCGTTGTAGCACAAGCTATGCAGTCCTCCATTGTAGCATTAGCAACCGGGACAAATGGACAAACATCCGTGGCACCAAAACGAGGATGCTCCCCCTTGTGCTTAGACATATCAATAAGCTCTTGCGCTTTTTGTATTAGCAAGAAAGCTGCTTCTACAACCGCATCTGGTTCTCCTACAAAAGTAATCACCGTTCGATTCGTTGCTCTACCTGGGTCTACATCCAATAGTTTAACGCCTTCTACAGTTTCTACCACACTGTAAATAGCTTTTATCTTTGCATCATCTCTTCCTTCTGAAATATTGGGAACACACTCTATCAATTTTCTCATGGTTATTGCTTGGTTAAGTCAAACAAATGTAACAAAATGGAAGAGAAAGATCTACATATTTATCGAAACAAAATACGCTTGCCTATTTTCTTTCTTTCTAAAATTACTTTTAGTGTAATGCCTTGTATTTGGGTAGGTAAAACTAGCTAATAAAATCCCTCAACATTTACTTAACTTCACCAAATATATGGAACAAACAGAATTCTTAGAAAAAAATGTGTTTATTGATTTAACAAACTTAAAAGAAGGATTGGATAAAGAGACCTTCTATAGTTTTTCCGAATCAGATTTTGAAATCATCCTTCAACGAGTTGAATATTTTGGAATTGGCATCTATAGAATTGAGACTTGGCTCAATGGAGACACATATGCTGTTGCGATACATGAAAAATTTAAAAAGAAAGCAACAAATCCTCGATGGTACAAAAAAGCATTTTTAACTTTTAAAACACGCCAAACCGGACTTTCTTTTTCCGCAACATTTAAAGTTTCCAAAAAACTTTTAGCAAGATAGTTCTGCACATTCACTTAAATTTTGAGCGGCGAAGGCCATTGGATTCTGGCAGATGAAAACAGGCCTCATTAATCCACTAAAACACCATATCGTTAAGGATACTAAATATTCTCTCAAGTATCTTTATTTTAAAGAACAAGAACGCTCTTTTAAGTGTTAGTTTAATACCAGAGAAATTAAATCATGTCTGAACACTTACGCGCGGGATTCCGCTTCAAACCATACGAGAAACCTTTTCAAACTCCCTTCGAGGTTCTGTTTGAAGTATTTAAAGAACTTATCGTCCATACCTCTGGTGATTTTGATGAGGCTATAGATTGGTTGCGCGAACTAGACACCGAATACAAACTAAGCACTCCGGACTACTCAATCGAGGACTTCATTGAAGACCTTAAAAAGAAAGGTTACATCCAAGAAGATATTGGGGCAAATGGTGAAAAGGGCATGAGTATTACTGCCAAAACCGAACGAGTAATTCGGCAAGCTGCCTTGGATCAAATATTTGGCAAATTAAAGAAAGCAGGAAGTGGTAATCATAAAACTAAAAGTAAAGGCCACGGGGATGAACATACTGGAGATAAGAGCGCCTTCCAATTTGGCGATAGCATTGATAAAATCGATTTGACCGAAAGTATTAAAAATGCTCAAGTCAACAATGGAGTGGATAGATTTAAGCTAACTGAAAATGATTTAGTGGTTGAGGAAACTCAGCTCAAGGCTCAAATGAGCACGGTGCTGATGATTGATATTAGTCATAGCATGATTCTATATGGAGAAGACCGAATTACGCCTGCAAAAAAGGTAGCAATGGCCTTAACCGAGTTAATTACCTCGCGATATCCGAAAGACACTATTGACATTTTGGTTTTTGGCAATGACGCATGGACTATTCCAATTAAGGAGTTACCCTACCTGCAAGTGGGCCCCTATCACACCAATACCGTTGCGGGTCTTCAACTAGCCATGGATATTTTACGAAGAAAAAGAAATACAAATAAACAAATTTTTATGATTACGGACGGCAAACCAAGCTGTGTTCGTGAGCGTAATGGGGACTATTATAAAAACAGTAATGGCTTGGACTCATATATTACTGATAAATGTTATAATCAAGCAGCCCAGGCTCGAAAGTTGCATATTCCAATAACGACATTCATGATTGCGAGCGATCCATACCTCCAACAATTTGTCAATAAATTTACAAAAGCAAACCAAGGAAAGGCATTTTATACCGGGCTGAAAGGTTTAGGTGAAATGATATTTGAAGATTACGAAAACAACAGAAAAAAAAGAATACGATGAGTGAGATAAGCAAAATATTGACATTAGGAGCATTGAAGAAAGCTGGCTATCAATCCAAAGGAATCAAGGATGAACTTCGAGACAATCTTCGAAAAAAAATCATGAATGATGAAACAACCTTTAAGGGAGTTCATGGTTTTGAAAACACCGTTATTCCTGAATTGGAGCGCGCCATATTATCTCGACATAACATTAATCTACTAGGGCTGCGGGGTCAAGCAAAAACTCGTCTAGCTAGAAAAATGATTGAATTGCTGGATGAATACATTCCAGTGGTAGCAGGTTCTGAAATCAATGATGATCCCTTACAACCTCTATCAAGATTTGCTAAAGACCTAATTGCTGAATATGGAGAAGAAACTCCTATTTCCTGGCTGCATCGATCAGAAAGATTCTTTGAAAAATTAGCTACACCCGATGTAACTGTTGCAGATTTAATTGGCGATATAGACCCTATAAAAGCGGCTAACTTAAAATTGAGTTATGCTGATGATCGCGTTATTCATTTTGGCATGATACCACGGGCTAATCGCTGTATTTTCGTTATCAACGAATTGCCTGATTTACAAGCTCGAATTCAGGTATCTCTGTTTAATATTTTGCAGGAAGGTGATATTCAAATTAGGGGTTTTAAAATACGTTTACCCCTAGACATGCAATTCATTTTTACTGCAAATCCTGAAGACTATACCAATAGAGGAAGTATCGTTACGCCTTTGAAGGACAGAATAGGATCTCAAATTTTAACGCATTATCCTGAAAATGTAGCCATCGCAAGGACCATTACGGAACAGGAAGCCAAACTGGACGAAGAGCAAGTTAATCGGGTTTACATACCCGAGCTAGCCAAAGAACTCTTGGAGCAGATAAGTTTTGAAGCTCGTGATAGCGAATACATAGATGCGAAAAGTGGCGTAAGTGCGCGTTTGAGCATAACAGCATATGAAAATTTACTCAGTGCTGCTGAAAGAAGAGCGTTGATTAACGATGAAGAACACACCCGCGTTCGATTAAGCGATTTTATGGGCATAATCCCCTCAATAACGGGTAAAGTTGAATTGGTGTACGAAGGTGAACAAGAAGGGGCAGATAAGGTAGCACAGATACTTATTGGTTCAGCCATCAAAGCGCTCTTCCCGAAATACTTCCCTAAAATTGCTAAATTGGAAAAAGAAGATGAAAAAAATGATTACTCTGCATTGTTAGAATGGTTTTTCACTCATTCGGATTTTCAATTGTTGGATGATGCCCTAGATGCAGAATATACAGAAACATTGAATAGCCTCTCTCCTCTAGAAGATTTGCTAAACAAACACCATGAAAAAGTAAACCAAAAAGATAAACTCTTTTGGAAAGAGTTTGTCCTATGGTCACTCGTAGAGTTTAAGAAGCTATCCAAAGATAGAGTGGCGGAAGGTTATCAGTTTAAAGATTTATATGGAAGTTATATAAGCAAATTGTAGCGATGCAGAAATTTCCGAAAAGTAATCAAAACCTAGAATCAATCAAGGCTAATTAGCTTAAGCCATTCCTCTATTTTCGTAGAAAGTGAGAAATTGCTCGTTGATTTTAGAAAGAGACTTACCCAATGGATTCTTCACTTAAAAGAAGGCAGGCATGCTATCTCCGCTTCTTCTTCCCCTTAGGCTTAACGCCACGAGTTTGAGGTTTCCCATACTTTTGGTGCATCACATCTTTATGACGCACTTTCGTATTTACCTTCTGATTCTTTTTCGCTTTTTCATGAAATGCACTTCCAGAATCATCCAACTTATAAAAATTATCCGAAGCCAAATGTTCTTTTTCAGTTTCCAAACCGATTAATTCGTCAGTAAAATGGACATCTTCAGGTATTTCTTTTAGAGGAATAGTGAAATTCATCAATTCTTCAATACTTGTTTTGTAGGCCATCTCTTTTTCTGAAACAAAAGCAATCGCCGCACCTCGCTCTTCCGCTCTTCCTGTTCTTCCTATCCGATGCACGTATTGTTCTGATGTACTAGGAAGATCAAAGTTAATCACATGCGAAACCCCTGCCACATCCAATCCACGAGCTACAATATCCGTTGCGATTATAATTCTGTAGCTACCGTCGGCAAATCGGTTAACTGTATTAAATCGATTGTTTTGAGCTTTAGAGGAATGGATAACACCAACTAGATCTTCAAATTCCTCATTCATTCTTTTGTGCAATGCATCTGCCATTTTTCTTGTACCAGCAAAAACCAACACCTTTTTCATGCCCTCATCTTGCTTGAGTAGATAGCTTAATAAATTAGCCTTACTACTGAAGTTAGGCGCTAAATAGGCCAGTTGTTCGATATTTTCTAATGGCGCTCCAGACGGCGCTGCCTCTATTTTTTGGTAAAATGATGTAAACTGATGAATCACATCTTCCACCGCTGGAATCATGGTCGCTGAAAACATTAAATTCTGTCTTTTTTCAGGAATTAGTTCTACAATATTCCTAAGCTGGGTGCGAAATCCTAAGTTTAACATTTCATCAACTTCATCAATAATCAAGACCTTTAGATCTTTAGTCCGAAGAGCCCCACACAATATCAAATCCATCAATCGCCCGGGTGTTCCAACCACAACATCCAATCTGCCACTTACTGCCTCGCGATGATTTTGCATATTTACACCACCGAAAACTCCCGCCACATCCACACTCATGAATTCCGTTAATTTCTTTACTTCTTCCTCTACTTGAATAACAAGTTCCCGAGTAGGAACTAAGATTAGAATTTGAGGATAAGGAGACTTTGTAAACCTCCAATTGGTCAATGTAGGTAGCAGATATGCAAAGGTTTTACCCGTTCCAGTTTGAGCTATTCCTACTACATCTTTGCCCGCTTTGATAGACGAGAATACCTTATCTTGGATAGAAGTAGGTTCCTCAAAACCCATTTCATTCAAAGCACGAAGTAAGAATTTATTAATTTTTAACTGGTCGAATTGATTGTCAGACATCTGCATTTAAACTTTACACGAGCAAAGGTAAGTCTTTTCGTACATTAAGTTAGCGCTAGCTTATAGTTGAACTTAAAGCTCAAAAATAACTTCCTCATTAGGTATGCGGAAACGTTCTCCATAAATACCTTCAGGTACCCCCTTTCCTACACCAATAACCATGCTAACTTCAGCAGCCTTAGGTAGCTTAAGATACTTTTTCAAACGGACAGAATCATGGCCTTCCATAGGACAAGAATCATACCCTTCAGCCTTAATACTTAACATAAAGGTTTGGGCAGCCAATGCAACGCTCTTGTGAGTGATGATGGGAACATCTCGCGTAAAAATATCCCGCATGAACGGCTTCTTTTGATTCATAAGAATAAAAGCTTTCATTTTTAAATCATGGAACCAAGGGAATCGAACATCGTACAGCTGAGGAATCCATTGCTCATAGTATTTATAAGTAAGCTTTGCCTTTCGGTCATTCCTATCAGGCATAATAGTTTGGAAATAACTGACTAATTTTTTTTGTCGATCTTTCCACAAATCCGGTCTAGCTACAAATACGATTAACTCGCTAGCTGTTTTTGCAGCATTCTGACCCAAACATATTGCAGAGATATCCGCTTTTGCTTTTGAACTGCGAACTCTATAAAACTCCCAAAGCTGCATATTACTGCTATTGGCAGAAAGTATGGCTCTGTCTATACTCCGTTTTACAACGGTATGATCAAACTCAATATTCTCATCAAACTTTCTTATGGACCTTCGTTCTTGAACGATGTTATCAAAGCTATTTGCACTTTCTTTCATGGTTATATTTTATCCGAGGTGAAACGTTTCCAAAGTGATTTTTGTTCATCTGAGGCCTCCTCATTCTTAATTAACTTAGATTCCTCTGCAGCAGCACTTGATCCTTTACGTTTATCGGGTAATGGCCCCTTTCGTTCATAAATTATTCCGCTGGGAATTAAATATTTATTCATCATAAATGGCGATGAATTAAAAACTAAAGCTTCCTCCATAACATGCATGATATTTTGAATTTCCAATTGGGCTGTTTCATCTAAATTTGAAAATTGACCCTTGATGAGATCAATGGCTGTCAACTCTCCCGAAGTGATTTCAATAAGTTTTAAATCTAAAAACCAAACAGCAATACAACCCTTACTCCTGAAAGCATTCCAATAACTATCATTTCTATAAATCTCCTGTGACATATAATCTAGGGACAATCCATTAAATTGCTCAGTCATCCTCATTTTCTCCTCCATGATAGCCAAAAAAGTATCATCATCTATATGGTCATTTTGCAACAAGTATATCAAACTCAGGTACTCGGGTAGTGCCTCACTTAACCAGTTCTTGTCAATGTTTCGCACCTCGAGCTCAGGCGAGATGTGGTAAGGAGAATATGCATGAAAAAGCTCTCGCAGCATAAGCTGTTGGATTTGCAGTTGAGCATTCAAACTTCCCATTTTTGAATCGATGTAAACGATTGATATATCTTTAAAAGAAACTCCGCTGCTCGCTATACTATCATCGGCAAATATGAGGTACAAATTTATCGGCTTGTTCAAAAATTGGAATTCTTCCAAGGTTTCTGTTAAGAGTTTACTTAAATTTTCGCTGGGGGTATTCGTAAAAACCTTGATATTATTTATTTCCAGAAATATTTTAGTTGAAACAAGATTGGTCGGTTGTGCCCTCCATTCGCTTAAATACTTCGTTCCAAGTGCAAGCTTAACCTCACCTTCTATCCATTCTAATGCAATAGGAGCATCCGTATCTGTATGAAAAAGAATTTCTTGCCAATTCACCAAAAATAATTCTTCATAATCTAAACAGGCATTATTTGCAGTATACTTATTCATATTAATTCTAAGCTGATAGCTGAACATTGCTTGTTCAGCATTAAGCATAAAAGATGATTCCGTCAACGGTGAAATTTTTGACTTTCCAAGAAAAATACTGTCTACCCTATTCTGATTAATAAGGCTGGGAGGAAATGAAATCAGGTAATTTTTATTAGAGGTAAAATCGGGGTAAACTTCAATCAAGAATCGACTAGAATCTTGATCAAAGACTTTAACTTGCCAATCTTGCGCATTAAGTTTAAAAAGGAATAAAATAGCAAGTAAAGCGAGTGAAGCTTTTCGTAAATATAAATTCATAAAAACTTGTTGAAACTATGATACATAAAAATAGAACTTCTAATCATTCTTTGGAGCAAACAGCTATAAATTTAGGTTTAGATAACTCCTCCTTACTTGGTGTACTTAAAAAAAGCGGTTGAGAAGCAGACTAACATCATCATTAAATTCTTGCTCCCCTCGGAAAGCATCCATATCTTTTTTAATATTTTCGATGATTTGGTTTACATCTAACTTGGCATTTTTAAATATAAATTCGCTTAAACGCTCAATACCGTATTCCTCACCTAAATCATTTTCCAATTCTGTTAATCCATCGGTATAACATACGACCAAAGCATTTTCTTCTACATATATTTCTCCGCATGAAATTTTGGGAATTGCGTCAAAGGCACCTAAAATTGTACAGCCTGTGTCAAGAACAATAATCTCCCCATTCTGATGCAGTAAGGTTGGATTGTGTCCAGCATTTAAATACCGTAGCTGTCGATTCACTCGATCATAAACACCTATAAACATGGTGATGTATCGATCTCCACCTGTAACACTAAATAATTTAAAATTGAGGTGGTCAACCAATTGCTCCAAGGAATCAAATTTATTAACCAGAGATCTTAACTGAGCTTGGAAATTTGCCATTAACATCCCTGCAGAAAGCCCTTTACCTGATACATCGCACATACAAAAGGCTACCTTGCTGTCATCAAGGCTAATCACGTCATAATAATCACCCCCAATACCTCCATGGGGCTGATAGAAAGCTGCCATGTTCATGTGTTCATTTTTGGGGAACTTGGATGGAATCAGCATGTTTTGAACTTGACTTGCCAATTCCATTTCTTTTCCAATTCTTTCTTGTTCTAATTGTGCTTGAAATAATCTTTTATTTTCTAGAGAAACAATAATAAAATTGCCAATAGTTTCAATAAATTTTAAATTTTGGTCGATAGATTCCAATCGAGAAAGATGCATGTCACCGACGAGTAAATAAGCTAAATGAATTTTCTTTGAAACGATGGGTATAATATATTCGAAGCCATTGAATAAGTCTGTGGGATAATTTCGAATATCTTGAATGACTTCAAATTTCATAAGATCTTCTACCACGTTTATCTGACCTGCAACAGCTTTATTCCCTTCATTGATTTCAGCCCTCCATTCAGCATCATGAACAAACAATACAAATTTCCCTAACTTAAATCTATCTAAAAGAATAAACTCAAACAGCTTCATTAAGGCATTTCTTGAAAAATTGCTATTCACTGCCTTTGTCAACTCTAGCATAGAATCTACTCGACCTTGCTTGGTGACTACTAATGTTTTTAACTCCTCTATCGTTGCGCCTTCCAAAATATTAGTTCTTTATATCTAAGGCATCTCGAATGCCATTTCCCACTAAATTAAAACTTAAAACTAACACCATGATTAAAAAACCCGGAATAATAGCCAAATACGATAAATTAGTGCCAATAAAATCTTTAAACTCACTCAACATACTGCCCCAAGAGGGCGAAGGAGCTTGAACACCCAAACCCAAAAAGCTCAATCCAGACTCAAGCAAAATTGCATTAGCAAAGTTTGCTGCCATAACTACGACTATTGGTCCCAAAAGATTAGGCAAAATGTGCCTAAAAATCACTCTAAAATCCGAGAAACCCATACTGCCTGCAGCTTCAACAAACTGAATTTCACGAAAAGCCATCATCTGACCACGTACTATTCTTGCTAAGCCCACCCACATCGTAACGCCAATAGCTATAAACACTAGCCAAATATTGGATTCAAAATATTGCTTTAAACCAACAAACAATGCCATGGCAAGGAGTATGGTGGGTATAGACCAGAATACACTCATTTTCCATAGAATAACTTTATCAATCCATCCACGATAAAACCCTGCAATTCCGCCAAGCAAAATACCTATAAAGCTTGAAATAATGACAGCAAAAAACCCCACCAATAGAGATACTCTACTACCCACTAATAATCTACTAAAGATATCTCGGCCCAACTGATCTGTACCTAAGAAAAAGCTCTTTTGAATAAGGGCGTCTTCCAAATCACCATATAACAAATCACTGGAAACAACATATGAAGCTCCTTCATATTCTGTTATTTTTAAATCTCCGTCAATGATCTTCACGCCATTTATCGGCAACAAAACATACCGCCGCTCATACCCTGAAAAAAGACCTTGCATAAAACTGCTAGACTCAACATCTCCCTTTTTTCTAAGTTTTAGCATGCCCACTTTAAACCCGGGAGGTTTTTGAGCTAATTTCTGAAATTGCTCATTCGCATTGGGTGTATGGTCTGGTGCAATCCAATAGGCAAAAAATGAAGTGCTAATCAAAGCCAAGATTAACACCAAAGCAGTTATAGCAAAGCCATTACGCTTAAACTTATTAAAGGCTTTTTGATTAGGGCTTTGACTCATCATTTCTTAAGACTTCTTCCTTTCCATTTATATTGACCAAAAATAGCTAAAACTCCCATCAATGACACATAAATAATATGAAGTATTTCTAATGGCAATATCCATTTAAACAAACTAGACTTGCTGTAAAAGGCCAAAAGATTTTTAAAGAATAAGCTGTCTATAAGAATTTTTAAACCCAACAACATGATTCCAAAACCTAAATAAACCCAATCTAAGCAAGGAAGAACGAATAGATTTAAAAAGCATGTCAAGTAAAAAAAGTAGTTAAAAAGAAGCACCCACCATACCTGTTTATCCACCATCTCCCCTGACTTGGATGTCCAGCGTATTCTTTGATGAATAAATTCACTTATTGTCTGTGGACCTCTAGTCAATGCCATAGCATTCCTATTTTTCACAAATCCTATGGCATTTTTATCTTTCATGAATATTTTCTGCATGAGAAAAATATCGTCACCAGAAGCAATATGTTCATTACCAGTATAACCATTGACTTGTAAAAAGGCTTCTTTTTCAAATAGCATATTTGCTCCACTCGCCATAACGGGTTTTTTCTGCCCAATACTTCCAGCAGTCACCCCATTCATAGCAATTAAATCCATGTGCAAGAAATTCTGCCAGATGCCTTTAGAATCAATAAAATCGATGGGGCCGGTTATAAACTTTTTGTGATATTTTTCATAATATTGAATCATGCTAGCCACCCATAAATCCCCATAAAAACAATCTCCATCCCCACAAAGTATTAAAGAATGACTAGCTTGCTCTATTGCTTCTGTAATTGCTTGTTTTTTATTGGCAAAATTCTCTCGTTCTTTTGGAAGGTGGTCAGAAAGATTAATATAGCGGATGGATGAGGAATATTCTTTAATGATATCCAAGGTGTCATCCGTTGAGAAATCATTGACAACAATAACTTCCATCAGCCTGCTAGGGTATTGTTGAGCGATTATACTCTCAATGCACCTGCGAATCGACTTACTCTCGTTTCTAACGGAGACAATTACCGAAAGCGGCAGCGTTTCTTGAACTATTTTATTTGTATTTTGATGTGGAGTTTTTAACCAACCTTTTACATAAAAATGAATAAGTCCTATGTATGAAATCGCTAAAATCAGGCAACAAAAAAAGTAGACAATAATCAATGGTGTATAATTTGTGGATTTTTAAGTAATAAAATTCAAAATTAGGTAAATTCTATGCCTTACTTTTGCCGAAATCAAAGAAAATTAAGAAATGCCCAAAAATTCCTCGATTCAGCACATTT
>JADHRO010000028.1 GCA_016777395.1 Chitinophagales bacterium
TGATTGATCCCTTATTAATGATTTAATCGGATGGATAGATTTTTACAAGATAAAGGGATTGAACTTTACTTTTTCTCGTCTTAGGATTAAGGAAGTCTAAACTAAGTCTGGTAACGTTGAAGTGGTCAAATCGTTTAAGCAGTTCTGTCTGATGCATACTTATGAGCGAGCTGTATCCATCTTCGTTGGTTAGCACATAAGCATTATGGTTTGCCAGGCTATCTTTATAAAAGGCTGGAACATTTCCCCCGCTATAATAATGAAACCCTCTCCACCAGATATCGTGCTGATACAACTGATCTTGCGGAATATTTTGATCCTTGATATAAAAAGCGGCTTCACTACTTCCTTGATATTTTAACAAGGCGGGATATGCATGGCTATTGACAATAAAAGCACCCAGTAAAAATGCGCCAAAGCTTACTAGTATAATGGCTTTTTTTCCAAATTGCAACAAATAAAAAGCGCTCAAAATAGCGATAATCCCTAGCAGATAAGTAAAGTAGGTCAACATGGATGCCGGAAATGCAAAGAAAATAAGTATTGGAGCAATTAGCAGGCTGGTAATGAGTGTAAGTTGAAGCCAGTAGGCCACTAAATCAAAGGGTTTATGGGTCTCATTTATCCAAGTATGTATACTTTTTGCAATGAGGATACTTGCGAAAGGTACCGTCACGTAGATATAATGGGGAAGCTTATAGTGGGAGAGAGATAAAGCTAGAAAGGGCAGCAACAAACCAAAAAAGCTGATGTATTCAACTTGTTTTCTCCAATTCACCAAAACTTGCACCAGACTGTTTAAAAAGAAGAGTGTGAAGGGGAGCACCGCCCAAACGATATTGTGCAAGAAGTAAAAATAGCTCGCCTCATTTTCCCAAACATTTTCTCCGGTAATTCTACCAAAACTTTGCTCCCAAAAAAAGAAGCTTAAGCCATGCATACCCCATTGCTGATGTAAACCAATGAGCATAGGACTGAGTATAAGCAAAAGGATAAGCGGAATAAAAATGATTTCCCATCTTATGAAAGATTTCCATTGTCGCTTAAGCAGAATGTTTGGGCCAACAGCCAAGCAGGGCACTACCAAGCCAATCGGACCTTTAGCGAGCATCGCTAAGGCGATAAATCCAGTCGCAAGAAACAGGGAGAAAACTTTGTTTTCCTGCAAGAATTCACCCAGTTGCCATACCGCAAATACAACTAAAGCGATCATTAAGGTATCGGTACGTATATCATTGGTAAACAATAAGAAAGTAACGGAGCAAGCATATACCAATGCGCTTAACCGAGCTATAGAAATCTGATAATATATAATCGTAAAACGATACAGCGCATACACACTTCCCCAGGCAAACAGAAAGGAGGGGAGCTTGAACGCGAATGAGCTATTTCCGAGTATATGAATACTTAATCCAGCTAACCAAAAAAGTAATGGCGGTTTGTCTAGATAGGCTTCACCAAGGTCCGTCAATTGCAGCAGCGAGTGACTTTGCCATAACTCTAGACTCATGCTTGCATATTGACTGGCATCGACCTCCATAATAGGAATAAACAAACCGAAACATGAAATGAATACGGATAGACCTAAAAGATAGTAGAACGTTGATGTTGAGAAGGTTGGCAGAGAAGATGATGAATCTTGCATACCCGCAAGTTACTTACTTTTAAGAACATTCGTTTAGTCAGAATGGTTAAAATTAGATTTTTCAATTTTTAATTTATAGGCTATGCTGCAAAATCAAATAACCACAGGAATTGTTGTTTGACCGAGCAGGCTATTGGTATTGCAAAAGCTAATTTTAAGTAAGATTCTCTTTTAGCTTCGGTAAAGAAGCCTGGCTTTTTATTTAAATCAAGGAATTAAATTTTATATTTGAGAACATCACTTATTTCATAATATGTATTGATAAAATTTACGCATGAATTTTTCTACGGTTGACTGGACTATTTTTATTGTATACTTGCTGCTAATGGCCTTGTTAGGTCTGTATCTATCCTTCAAAAATGACAGCAAGACATCTGAAGATTATTTTCTGGCGGGCAAGTCTTTGCCTTGGTGGGCTATTGGTGCATCTCTTATAGCATCAAATATTTCTGCCGAGCAATTTATAGGCATGTCTGGGAGTGGTTTTAAGATTGGTATGGCCATCGCTTCTTATGAGTTTATGGCTGCAATAACGCTCATTCTAGTCGCTTGGTTTATGTTGCCTATTTTTTTAAAGGAAGGTATTTTCACTTTACCTCAATTCATTGAAAAACGATACAATAAGGAGGTGAAAACGGGGCTTGCCATAATGTGGTTGTTTCTCTTTGTGTTTATTAATATTACGCTAGTTCTCTATTTAGGGGCTTTGACGATGGGAGTAGCTCTTGGTACGAGTTTAGGTCTTGGTGTTTTAATTTTGGTTTTATATTCCGCATCCTTCTCCATTTTTGGCGGTTTAAAAACGGTGGTATTAACCGATATTGTGCAGGTAGTGGTTTTAATCCTGGGAGGCTTATTGACGACTTATTTCGCGCTTGATGCATTTAGTGGTGGCGCGGGATTTATTGCTGGATTTAAAGACTTGACTATTTCGGCATCGGAAAAGTTTAACATGATATTGTTTAAAGGTGAGCTCATGTATAATAACGATAATGGTGTTTTGGTGGATGCATGGGAAGATTTGCCTGGCTTAAGTGTTTTACTCGGGGGGATGTGGATTGCAAACATCTATTACTGGGGAACCAATCAATATATTATTCAGCGAGCTTTAGGCGCAAAAAATATTGGTGAAGCAAGAAAAGGGGTCGTTTTTGCAGCCTTTCTCAAAATTTTACTTCCTCTGGTGGTTGTAGTTCCTGGTATTGTAGCCTATGCGGTTCAAGCAGATATAAGTCAAGGGGACCAGGTGTATGCTTGGGTATTAAATAGCTATATCCCAATTGGCTTGAAAGGAATCTGCTTTGCAGCGGTTATTGCCGCTGTCGGTTCTTCTATTAGCTCCATTGTCAACAGCGTTTCTACCATTTTTACAATTGATATTTATCAGTCCTATATTAACAAAAAAGCAGACAACCCACATATGCTAAAAGTAGGTAAGATAAGTGCAGGTGCTGCCTTGCTTATTGGTGCCATAACTGCACTTGTTATACCCAGTCCAGATCAAGCATTCAAGAGTATCCAAGAGTTTACTGGGCATTTTAGCCCAGGGATTTTGGTGGTATTTTTGTTTGGTTTGTTTTGGAAGAAATCTTCCTCAAGAGCGGCTATTTCAGTCATTCTGATTTCACTTCCTTTGTCCTTTTTTCTCTCTTTTTATTTCCCATCAAGCGCTCTTCCATTCATGAATAGAATGGTAATCGTGTTTGCGGTACTTAGTATTTTGATGCTTGTCATATCATTTGTCGATAACGGGAAGAGCAATGATAAAAAAGCATTGGATATTGAATCCAGTATCTACAAAACCACCAGTACATTTAAGTTAGCGTCTTTGCTGGTACTCGGTATGCTCATCGCTATTTATACCATGTGGTGGTAAGCTACTTAAACACCAAACGTTTGTTTGCTTTGATGAAAAAGCTTTCCTAACTTCACACTTGAAAAAGTAAAAGAGGTCATGGCAAAGCAAAAGGTTGATGAACAAACAGTAATTAAGGAAAGTCTTAAGCTATTTAGACAAACAAGTTACCACACGACAAGCATGGCAGATATTGCCAAAGCTTGTGGCATCCAAAAAGGAAGTCTATATCACTACTTTGCAAGTAAGGAAGAATTAATGATGAAGGTGATTGCTTTCGTTCATGGTTTTTTCAAAGAAGAAATTTTTGCTATTGCATATGATGAAACCATTGATCCTATGGTAAGATTGGATAAGATGTTTTCAAGGGCAGACAGTATTTTTATCAATAAAGAAACGGGTAAGATGCTGGGTAATGTGGGTGTAGAAACCGCTTTGGTTATTCCTGAATTCCAACCGGTTATTCAAGCATTTTTTCGCGATTTCTTTAATGCGGTTCAAAAGGTATACAGTTCAAAGTATTCTGAAAATATCGCGAATGAATTGGCAGAGAGGGCCGTTGCTGAGATTGAAGGATCTTTGCTTTTGGCTCGGATATTCAATGACAACAACTTCTTTAAGACGACACACAAACGGCTTGTCGCAAGACTCCAGTAGTCCCGCTAAGTGACCCTCATATGAGGCGTTTAGCTTTTACTTTAAGTACCATTCTTATATCTTATTGACCATACCTTTTTATTTTTCGTATCTTTATTGAAATGATTAAAGAGAATAAGCTAGCGGTTCTAATTGATGGAGATAATATACCCTCCAAGTATATTAAAGAAATGATGGAAGAAATCGCTAAATACGGTACCCCTACCATAAAAAGAATTTACGGTGATTGGACCAGTCCGCACGTTACTCGTTGGAAAGCGGTACTATTAGAAAATGCAATTACACCTATTCAGCAGTATGCATACACTACCGGGAAGAATGCAACGGATTCTGCCATGATTATTGACGCCATGGATATCTTGTATGCACGAGAGGTGGATGGATTCTGTTTGGTTTCTTCTGATAGTGATTTCACCAAGCTTGCTACTCGATTAAGGGAGGCAGGGAAGCATGTGTATGGCATCGGAGAGAAGAAAACACCTGATCCTTTTATTGTAGCATGTGATAAGTTTATTTACTTGGAAATTCTGCATAAAGACGAGGAGAATGAGGATGAGCTTAATGAAAAGAAAAATTTAGATAAAATCACGCCTAAAGTATTGCGCTTACTAAGAAATTCAGTTGCCGATGCAGCAGATGAGGATGGCTGGGCTTTCTTAGGTGATGTAGGAAGTTTAATCTTAAAGAAGCAAGCCAACTTTGATTCTAGGAACTTCGGCTTTGAAAAGTTAACGCCCTTGTTTAATTCTCTTAAAGGATTTGAAATTGAAACTAGGACACAAGACAACAGTCGTTTTAAGTTGATTTACGTTCGTAACAAAAAGTGATTAAGGCAAAGTTTCCCAATACATTTTAAAGATTAAGAATAACCGTTGCATCTAAGTATTAAGATTTCTTGATAGTTTGAAATGACTAAGAATGCAATAGGGTGGGATTGCGCTTCTCAATAAAATGGGTCGCTATATTTTGGTGAGTTTATAAATTGCTCATCAGTTAATGTATGCAAAAATGCTTCTAATGCATCTGTTTCTTGGATGCTCAAGTTCATAACGACGGGGTAATTTGTAAATACATCGATGAGATGAGGATCTAAATTTTCATTATCCTTGATATTACCATCATAGTGTTTAATTACCTCCCTTAAGCTCTTCAGACTGCCATCATGCATAAACCTTCCACGAAGGGCAACATTCTTTAAAGATGGGGCTTTAAATTTCCCAGCATCTGAAGGGTTATTGCTGTGAATACTAATGCCAATATCAGGATTCAATTTATAGAGCCCATTATTTCTTGGATTATCTGTAATTAAAGCTTCTGTGTTGTGGCAACCAAAACAGTTGACTTTATTATGAGAAGTGAAGATTGATTTTCCTAAATTTTCCTGGATGGTGTAATTGGGGAAATCTTGATATACATCGTTTACTAATGCACGTCCTTGGTCAAACTTAGACCCATAGGATACCATCGAGCGAATAAATTGAGCCAATGCTTTAGCTATGTTTTCACTATTCATCTCTCCATCAGGGAAAGCCTTTCTGAAGAGTATAGGGTAATAAGCTGTTGCTTGTAGCCGCTCCGCTAAATCACTTAAAGTCATCCCCATTTCAAGAGGGTCCTGTATTGGTTGTAAGACTTGTTCCTCTAATGTTGCGGCACGTTCATCCCACAAAAAACGGCCATTTAAATAATACATTGAGTTTCCTAGTGCCATAGAATGCCTTAAGGTAGTTTGCCCGTTGATCCCAGTACTAAACTGAGCTGTATCAGTAAAACCAATCGCTTGTTGATGACATGAAGCACAAGCTGTTGAAAGATCTCTTGATAGTATTGGGTCATAAAACAAGACTCGCCCTAATGTGGCTCCCCAATTAGATGTTGGGTTGTCAGCTGGTGTATTATCTTGAATGACAATAAATTGATTAGAGTAAAATGCGGGTATATTTGGCGATCGATAGTTATAGACTTGATTGGGTATGTTTAGGTGCTCTTTTAGTGTTATTAAGTCGTCATCTGCTTTACTCTCTTTTTTACAAGAAGTAATAAGCGAGAATAAAATCAAACTAACAATTACATTCAGTTTAAAATGCATTGTATAAAGGTAAGTACTTATTTTGTAAAAATTTATAATTATCATAGTCCCAGTATAAATGAAAAAAGACCCAAATAAGCTTGAGTCTTTTTACATATATTTAAAATGGTGCTATACTTTCTTCACTTTTACAGCAGTTAAGCCTTTAGGCCCTCTTTCTGTTTCAAAAGTAACCATGTTGTTTTCAATGATTTCATCCACGCAGTTATTAATATGCACGAAGATGCTTTCTTGGGTTTCTTTATCCTTGATGAATCCGTATCCTTTAGAATCATTAAAGAAAGTAACGACACCCGTTCTTGTTGGATCTTCGTCTTCGTAATCTTCTTTTTTAGGAATGCCAATTATAATATTTTCAGCAATAATTTCCTCTTTCTCAGCAGGGTCTGGCGGAGTATCCACGATATTACCGAAATGATCTACATAGGCAATCATATCATCAGCACTTTGTTTGCCTTCCTCTTTTCGAGCTGCCTTCTTTTCAGCCTTATCTTTCTTCTTCTTCTCTTTTTTCTTATTTCTTTCTTTTTTGCCAAAAGTTTCTTGTGATCTACCCATAAAAATTATTGTACCCAGATAACCAGGATTTATTTAATTGATTAAGCTAAGATTAGCCTTAGCTCTTGTAAAGATAATGAATTTTTTGAGATGTATTTAAGAATTCTTATTCGATTTGCACCACTTCATCCTTATAGGATACTTCAAAACCGCTATAGATTTTGTTTCTGCGCCGCCATTCGGTTACACCGTTTACCTTTACTAAGCCGGCATCGATAATAATATTGGCTTCTCCTCCAGTCATTGCCCATCCCATTACTTTGAGTAATTGGTTGAGTTGGATGTAATCTTGACTTAAAGCAAATTGATGGTTGGCCATACTAAAATGATTCTACTGCTTTGACTACATCTGAGCTATCCAAACCATATTTGAGCATGAGTTGAGCGGGTGTGCCACTTTCACCAAAACTATCATTTACCGCAACAAATCGCATTGGGGTAGGTGCTTGTTCAGCAAGTAGTTGAGCCACTGCACTACCCAGACCTCCAAGACGCTGGTGCTCTTCGGCTACTAAAACTTTACCGGTCTTAGCGACAGATTGCAGTATCAGCTCATTATCCAAAGGTTTTATCGTATGAATGTTGATGATTTCGCAACTTATTCCTTTCTTTTCCAGTTCTTTTGCTGCTAATATACTTTGCCAAACCAAATGACCTGTAGCAATTATGCTTACATCGGTTCCCTCATTCATTAAGATACCTTTTCCAATTTCAAAAGTATCGTCCTTTGAAGTAAAGTTAGGTACTTTGGGTCGACCAAAACGCAAATAAACAGGCCCTTCATATGCGGCCGTAGCAAGGGTAGCGGCATAGGTTTGATTGTGGTCGCATGGATTGATGACAACCATGCCTGGCAACATTTGCATTAAGCCAATGTCCTCTAATATCTGGTGAGTTGCGCCATCTTCGCCCAAGGTAATACCTGCATGAGATGCAGCAATCTTAACATTTTTCCCTGAGTAGGCAACGCTTTGTCTTATTTGATCATATACACGTCCTGTTGCAAAATTTGCAAAGGTTGTTGCAAAAGGAATTTGACCACCAATCGTTAGTCCTGCAGCCATGCCAATCATATTTGCTTCAGCGATACCGCATTGAACAAAACGTTCAGGATGATTTTCTGCAAAATCATTCAATTTTAATGACCCCGTTAAATCGGCACACATGGCCATAACTTTTGGATTTGTTTCACCCAAATAATCCATAGCTAAGCCAAATCCCGAACGAGTATCTTTTTGTTCCTTATCCGAAAAAGTATGCAGTTTAGATGTTATTGTGGCACTCATAATTAAAATTTTAAATCAAGCGTTTGTTTAGATTTTATTTCTATATTCTCTATCCGCGTTTCTTTCATACTTCGTTGATGATCAAAGCGATAGACAAGGCTATAAAACCCTGGTTGTAAATCTAATATTTCTTGCCTGCTATTGGCAGTAAAGGTGTAAATATTTACTAACTCATTGTTGATTTCTGTGAATAATGCAGCATGAATTGGAAATTGAGCATTAACCCTTAATTTGCCAGGTGCTGGCAGTTCAATGGTATAGTTTGGTTGATTAAGTTCCAGATTAGTAATAGGGGTAATGGGCAATGTCAATATATCAATATCGTAAGTGCCATACAAGTAGCTTTGCACCTTATTAGTTTCATGACTGAATAAATAAGCAGACTGCTCACTTTGCTTGATTAGATAAGGTATTTCGGATATGACATTCACCCTTTCCCCTTCGTGCATGGTCTGAATTTCTAAAAAGCTTGTTGGTGCAGCAATTGTGATGATATTATGTTCATTTCCTTTCAGTATAATACCCTTTTTAGTTATCGGAGGTAATGTCTGAATGATTAAAGTGTATTCGGAGCTGGGATCTATGAGTAATGTATCAGGATTACCGGCTTGATCTAAGCGATGATATAATGTGTAATCTGGCTCTTGAGAATTGCTGTAAAAAAGTATAGGAATATTGCTCTGATTAGGTTTTTGTTGACCATCGAGCAACTCAACTTGTAATGTGGTGTAGCTAATTGCTTGCGTGACTACACGCAAAATATTTTTTTCAAACTCATAGGGAGTATGCGGATTAAACACATCTTTGATGCAGTGATAATCCCTAAGAGATTCTATGTCGACATCTAAACCGATGATAACTGGCTTAATGATTACTTCTTGTTTCAATAGAATTTCCAAGATAGCGCAAGGGTCTCCAAGGCAGCTTTCGGAGCCATCGGTAATAACGACAAGGATATTTTTTTGACCTTCAAATTCGGCAAAATCTTCTTGGGTTTGTTTGAGCGTATAGGCCAATGGGGTAATGCCTTTAGGCGTGATGCCCATCATTCGATTTTTTAATTCAAGTAAACTGTGCACTGCGATTGGCATTTTAAGCTCGGTATCCTCACAATCATTATCTATCGGTAGACTTTGATGCCCATATACCCTTAATCCGAATCTTAAACTATCATATTTGTTATTCAGGCTATCCGCAATTCTCAAGAGACTTTTTTCTGCAATTGTCCATTTATCTTCTTTCCCCCATTTTTTCATCATGCTAGAAGAACCATCCATTACAAACAAAACATTGACTGGAGAGGATTGACCATGGACACCTAAAGCAAGACAACAACATAGTATGGCAATAGATAGAATTCTCATCTTAATTGGATAACGGTGGTTCGTTCAGGAATCATTTTAAAGTCGTAACGATGAGTTTCTTCACTGTTGTACTTATCTTCTTGTATGTATATCAAGGAGTAATTGCCCGGCTGCAGCTTAAGTTCGGTATCATCCGTAAACAAGCCCAAATCTACACATAACTGCCATGGATTGGTGTCACGGTTAAATATACTGCCCCTTAGCGCTTGATTATTTTTAATCGATAATTTTCCATTGGAGGGGTAATTCTGCTGATATACTTTGTCACTACTTAAAAGTATATTTTCGCTTTTGTGCGGAGTGAAACAGACATTGAGTTGGTATGCACCTTCCAATA
The DNA here is from genome assembly GCA_016777395.1 of Chitinophagales bacterium. Taxonomy (GTDB): domain Bacteria; phylum Bacteroidota; class Bacteroidia; order Chitinophagales; family UBA8649; genus JAFMKE01. The sequence goes on from JADHRO010000028.1 coordinate 9,792, forward strand.
GGGGTAGGTCATCTAAGCGGTAGTTATAGATCCATTCATCTTGATATTTAACCAAATAATGTGCTTCTTTTTCATCGTACTGCTTGCGATGCTCAATAGCTAAATACGATTTAGGTATGGTGATGCTTATATCATTATGTCTTCCTGGATTGAGCTGAAATGATTGACTTGAAATACTAGGGTAAGTATGCACTTTGATGGTGTACCATCCTCTAGGATCTAACGATAGGGTATCGGGCAAGCCTTTTTTACCCAGACAATGTAGGTAGGTGTACAAGGTTTCCTGGCTGTAGGTGTCTTGAATGGTAATAGGTGTATTGCTAATGGTCTGCTTAGCTTTACTCTGTAAATGAATACTTAAGGTCGTTTTACCTGTGGCTTGTTTGATGGTGTTGTCCAGAACAATGGCAAAGGAGGCTTCATCTTTTGCATTGACAAAAGAACCAATGCAATCAAATGAGGAAACCAAGGAGTCTTCTATCGCTAATCCAATGATAAATGGATTAATGGAGATTCTCTTCTCATTTAAATATTTTGCAGCATCACAAGGGTCTCCTTCGCAGTTTTCCAATCCATCCGTAATAAGAATAATGGAGTTTAAACTTTCAATCGTTGAAAAGTCTTTCGCTGACTCAATCAATGAGTAAGCGATTGGAGTATTTCCGTTGGGTTGAATTGCGGCCAATGTACTTGCAAAGATCTCCTGATTTAAGGAACTGAATGGTATTTCGAGTTTAGAATCCGTACAAATATCTAAACGCTTGTGATACTGATGACCAAAAACCCTTAAGCCAACTTGAATATTAGGATTAGTCTTTTCTAGGCTATCTACAAGCTTATACAAAATTTGCTTAGCAATATTCATTTTTGTGTCATTGCCCCACATAGCTTCCATGCTCCCGGAAGCATCTAAGACAAATAATATCTTTTGTTGCCGCGGTGTGTCCTGCCCGTAGCTTAAATTACAGAGGACAATAAAGATTAATAAGAATAACTTCTTCAAGATAATACTATACTTCTCTTTAACGAGTGAGCAATGCATTTGTTGTTAGTAATCGCCAATAGATTCCTCCAATTGGCCAAGAGCGTTGGCTAGTTGGTCGTCGTTTGGTGCTTTACCGTGCCAGTGATGTGTACCTTGCATAAAATCTACACCATAACCCATTTCTGTATGAAGCAGCACGCAAATTGGTTTCCCCTTTCCTGTCAATGTCTTTGCTTTTTGCATGCCAGTCATTACTGCTTGCATATCATTGCCTTCTTGGATATCCATAACTTCCCATCCAAAGGCTTCAAACTTTTGACGAATACTTCCCATAGCCATTACCTCATCGGTAGGGCCATCAATTTGTTGCCTGTTTACATCTATGGTCGCTATATAATTGTCTACTTTATTAGCAGAGGCGAATAAAGTGGCTTCCCAAATCTGTCCTTCTTGTAATTCCCCATCACCATGTAAAGAATAGATTAACTTGCTGTCCTTGTTGCGGCGCTTGCTTAATGCGGCCCCGATTGCGACACTCATACCTTGACCTAAACTTCCTGATGCAATACGAACGCCTGGTAAATGTTCGTGAGTAGTGGGATGCCCTTGCAGCCGGGTATTAATTTTTCTAAAGGTTTTAAGTTCTTCTACGGGAAAATAACCGCTACGAGCTAACACGCTGTAAAATACAGGCGAAATATGTCCGTTGGACAGGAAAAATACATCTTCATTATTACCATCCATATTAAAAGATGGGTCATGATCCATAAGTTCTTTATACAAGGCAATAAAAAATTCAGTACACCCCATACTGCCACCCGGGTGACCGCTATTCACTGCGTGAACCATACGTAAGATATCGCGCCTAACTTGAGAGGCTAATTGTTCTAAATTGGAAATGTTAGACATAATGTATGGGCTTGTTTCAACAAATGTAAAACCAAGTCTTTGGATAAGATAATTTGTCTTTACTTAAGTATGCACAGTTGGTGGATAACGATTGCAGTAGTTCAGATTTTAGTAGGCTAAACCTGGTGCTAAGTGCTCAGGAACATCTAGTCTTTGTCCAAAAAAGGTATCCTTCATCTAATGTCAATTCACCATGATAAGCCGTCTTCTATCCAAGTATGGATAAATATATTTGCTCGCGCTATTTGTAGGCTTGTCAGCGCTCAGATTGTTCCTGCTTTAAATCTTAAATCAAACAACTAACAACAAAAAGAAAAGCCCTGTTACGATACTCGCAACAGGGCTCTCTTAAAAGCTTTAATTTGGATGTTTATCTCTTTTTCTTCACCTTATCTGCACCTTTCATGGTATCAACCAAAATAGCTGATGCGATAAAGATAGAAGAATAAGTACCCACTAGGATACCCATTAATAAAGCAAATGAGAATCCTCTAATTGCTTCACCACCGAAAGTAAACAAAATAAGTACCACCAATAAGGTCGTAAATGATGTCATTAATGTTCTGCTTAAAGTGCTGTTTATGGCTGCATTTACATTCGTAACGACATCTTTTGTTGGATGCTCATCAAAATACTCTCTAATTCTATCAAATACAATTACTGTATCATTGATGGAGTAACCAATAACAGTAAGGATTGCCGCAATAAACTTCTGCTCAATCTCCAAAGAGAATGGGAATAATTCACCCCAGAAGATAGAAAAGATAGATAATAAAATCAATGAATCGTGAATAACTGCACCTAACGCACCTACACCATATTGCCATTTTCTAAATCGGATCAATAAGTATAAGAAAATCAACAATGCACCAACGCCTCCAGCCCAAAAAGCACTCGTTTGGATGTCATCAGCAATAGAAGTATCTACTTTATTAGATTGCACCAAGGCGGAACGCATAAACTCTTCATTACTTGGTTCATCAACAAATTTTTCTTTCAATGCGTCATACAATTTGAAAGTTACTGTACTATCCATTTTTGGATCTTTACTTTCAATTGCATAAGAAGTAACAATCTGAATCGTTCTGTCGTTGCCAAATGTTTTAACTTGTGTAGAACCGAAAGTTTCAGTTAAATCACTTCGAATCGCATCGGTAGAAACTGTCTGATCGAAAGCAACTACATATGATCGTCCACCCTTAAAGTCAACACCCAATTCAAAACCTTTAGTAAACATAGATGCTAGACCAGCAAGAATAATAAGTGCAGATATAACATAAGTATATTTTCGTTTACCGAGGAAGTCAAATTTTGCATCTTTCAAGATATTTTCGCTCCAAGACATTGATATACCAACCTTCTTGTCTCTATCGCTCATGCCATCAAATATCAATCTCGATAAGAATACTGCTGAGATAAAAGAAGCGATGATACCAATCATTAATACGATTGCGAATCCTTTAACTGGACCTGCACCTAACCAAAGTAGGGTGGCAGCTGTAATAAAAGTAGTTACGTTGGCATCAATAATTGCGCTGTAAGATCGAGAGAAACCATCAGATATTGCCAATCGAGCTCCTTTCCCTTTTCGCAACTCTTCCTTAATTCTTTCAAAGATAATTACGTTGGCATCCACTGCCATACCAATAGTTAAAACAATACCAGCTAATCCAGGTAAGGTTAAAGCAGCTCCTAATGAAGCTAAAGTACCCATGATAAATACAATATTTACCATTAAAGCAAGGTTTGCAATAAGACCTGCACCACTGTAGTATAGAATCATGAAAAGGATAACAAGCAAGAATCCCATTGCCAAAGCTAATAAACCAGATTTGATTGAAGCATCACCTAAGCTTGCACCTACAACCGCTTCTTGAGGGATGTTAATTTGCGCATCTAGCCTACCTGATTTTAGAATATTAGCTAAATCTTGCGCTTCATCAAAGTCATCTAAACCAGTGATTTGTGAAGATCCACCACATATAGCACCATTAACATTTGGCGCAGAGAAAACTTTATTGTCTAAAACAATGGCAACTTGCTTACCTACATTTTCTTCAGTAAGTGTACACCATTTGTTAGCCCCAACGTTATTCATTCGCATTGAAACTGCTGCAGCACCAAATTCATCTAATACCGAGCGAGCATCTGTTATCACATCTCCACTAAGTGCAGCCTTGCCATCAATCCCTTTTTGTAAGGCAAAAATGGTGTAGAAATCATCTGCATTTTCACCAGTTCCTTTAAATGGCTTGGCAGACCAGGCAAGCTTTACTCTTGCTACATCGAATATGCTTTTAATTTCTTCCATGGCAAGGTAAGATTTAACCTTATCCATATCTCTTTTGGCAACATAACCAACAATTGCACCAGGTCTCCAAAACTGACGTCCGTCTTGAACATCTATGTTGGGTTGTAATACATCAAACAGTGGGTTGAAGATACTAGCTGAAGAAGTATCCTCATCTGCTCCTTCTAGACCTGCTAAATCTTCCTCCAACTCAAAGAGT
>JADHRO010000029.1 GCA_016777395.1 Chitinophagales bacterium
ATTTGATCAACGCCAAAGCAAAACAACTGGATGATGGAGCAATAGCTTATGACCTAGGTAAGCTAATTGTTGAGGCCTATTTGGAAAACGAGGATTTAATGACTCCATTAAAAGTAAATGAGGTTATAAAAATGGAAGTTAAAACCTTGTTCATCTAGTGCGAAATATCTTCGTTTATATCTCTCTAAGTTTTTCATTGATAAGCTGCAATCGCTCCTTCATATTTTATGATGTAGAAGGTAAACAACAAAAATTTACAGCAGAATACCTTGAGCAAGACCATTCGATTGAAAATAAAATAACCCCTTATCGAACGCAGTTAGAAGAATCGATGAGCGAGTTAGTTGTCACAGCCAGCGCTGACCTACCTAAAGCCAAACCCTCTTCACCGTTAGGAAATTTATTGGCAGATGCCACCAAAAAAATGGCAGCTACCTTATTGGCGCGAAACATCGATGTAGGAATAATGAATTATGGGGGAATTAGAGTGCCGAGTATCAGTGAAGGGGCAGTGACACTTGGAAATGTTTATGAGTTAATGCCCTTTGACAATTATTTAGTAGTCATCAATCTAAGCGGATACCAATTGACTGAAGTTTGCCATGCAATTGCTGCCGGTGGTGGCTGGCCCGTATCTGGTTTAAAATTTAAGATAACGAATGGCCTTCCTTATCAAATAGTTATTAATGATACGCCCCTAGATTTTGAACAACAATATAGTGTGGCAATATCAGACTATCTAGCCAATGGAGGAGATCATTTAGACATGTTAAGAGGTTTGCCCCAAATCAACACCAACACCCTATTAAGGGATGCATTTTTGGCTTACTTCAGGCAAATTCAAGATAATGGCGAGGCTTTACAATTAAATAATGAAATGCGTATTAGTAATGAATAGAAGGGGCTTTATAAAAAAAATAGGTCTTGCAGGAATCGCATTAGGCGCCTCCAGTTTACCCTTGGAATTATTGGCTGGAAAGCGGCATGAGGATTTTATCAAATTGACCATTCTGCATACTAATGATACGCATAGCAGAATAGACCCTTTCCCAGCTGGAAGTAAATATGAAGGATTAGGTGGAATGGCAAAACGAGCACATTTAATTAAAAAGATTAGAGAAGATAACCAACATGTTCTGTTATTGGATGCAGGAGATACTTTCCAGGGAACCCCTTACTTCAATATGTATGGGGGTGAATTAGAATTTAAACTCATGAGCGAAATGGGCTATGATGCGACCACTTTGGGGAATCACGACTTTGATGCAGGAGTAGATGGCTTGATTAGGCAGCTTCCCCATGCTAATTTTCCTTTTTTAAACACCAACTATAATTTTGAAGATTCGCCTTTGAAGGAGCACATTAAGCCTTATAAAATCTTTTATAAAGGAGCTGCCAAAATCGGCGTTTTTGGAGTGGGAATAGAGCTAAGTGGTTTGGTGCCTGATAAACTGTTTGGAAATATTCGATATGAAGATCCCATTCGAAACGTCAATAAAACTGCAAGCTTACTCAAAAATGATTTGAACTGTGATTTTATTATCTGTTTATCTCACCTTGGCTTAAAATATGAAAGCAAAAAGATTTCTGACTTAATTTTAGCCCAAAGTACTGAAAATGTTGATATCATCATTGGCGGACATACACATACCTTCCTTGATAAACCCATGATTGTTAATAACTTGGCAGGCACGCCTGTAGTAATAAATCAGGTCGGGTGGGCCGGCATTAATTTGGGAAGACTTGATGTCACCTTGGTCTGTGAAAAAATAAAATTAAGCAAAAAATACCCCCCTGCTATTTTTTCGAGAAAAACAATAGTAAAATAAGTTTTTTTTAAACAATTTTTTTGCACTTTTGCATAACTTATTTGATTTGTTAATAAATAACTAACCCGTAACCCAACTCATGACAATAACTCACGACTCTGTATGGCGAAATGCGCTCAAGATTATTCAGGACAATGTTAGTATACAAAGCTATAAAACCTGGTTTGAGCCAATTGTCCCCGTAGGGTTAACGGAAAAAGTAATTACTATTCAGGTTCCAAGTCAATTCTTCTACGAGTGGCTTGAAGAACATTATGTGACTTTGCTAAGAAAAACTATTCAAAGGGAACTGGGAGAGGATGCGCGATTAGAATACAGAATTGTAATTGAAAACAGTAACACCAATTCTGGACCCTACACTATTGAATACCCTAATTACAATACAGGAAACTCGGAAAATCAAGAATCAACAATTCCTATGGTTATAGGAAAAAACATAAAAAATCCATTCATTATTCCAGGTTTAAAAAAGGTGAACATTGATTCTCAGTTAAACCGCAACTACAATTTCGATAATTTTATTGAAGGTGACTGTAACCGTCTAGCTAGATCTGCTGGTTATGCTGTGGCTCAAAAGCCCGCAGGAACAGCATTCAACCCTTTAGTAATTTGGGGTGGAGTTGGATTGGGAAAAACACACCTAGCACAAGCAGTTGGTAATGAAATTAAGAAAAAGATGCCGAACAAGACGGTGCTTTACGTTTCTTCTGAAAAATTCACCAATCAGTTCATTGATGCCTTAAAGAACAATGCAGTCAATGATTTTGTGCACTTTTATCAACTAATAGATGTATTAATTTGTGATGACATTCAGTTCTTTGCGAATAAACAAAAGACCCAAGATATTTTCTTCCATATTTTTAATCACTTGCATCAAAGTGGCAAGCAATTAGTCTTAACATCTGACCGCCCTCCAAGAGATTTAGAAGGAATGGAAGAGCGTTTATTGTCCCGATTCAAATGGGGATTAAGTGCGGATGTTCAAATTCCAGATTTCGAAACTCGAATTGCAATACTTGAAAAGAAAATGTATTCAGATGGGATTGAGCTTCCAAGAGAAGTGGTTGAGTTTGTTGCTTACAACATTAACACCAATATTCGTGAGTTGGAAGGAGCCCTGATCTCACTTCTTGCGCAATCATCATTGAATAAAAAAGAAATTGATTTAGACTTAGCTAAAAAAATCATCAAGAACTTTGTGAAGAGTGTAAGTCGAGAAGTTTCTATTGACTACATTCAAAAAACAGTGTGCGAATATTTCGATATAAGCATAGAAAAATTAAAAGAGAAAACAAGAAAACGATCAATCGTACAGGCAAGACAATTATCGATGTACCTAGCTAAAAATTATACTAAAAACTCATTAAAAGTTATTGGTAAGCATTTTGGAGGCAGGGATCACAGTACCGTTATTCACTCTTGTCAGGCTGTGCAAAATCTACTGGATACCGATCCGGAATTCAAGGACAATGTTGATGACATCCAGAAGAAAATTCAAATGAATATAGGTTAAAAAAAGCTTTTGTATTTTCAAAATTTACATTAACTTTGCCGTCCGTTCTTAACAAATGGAGAGGTGCCTGAGTGGCCGAAAGGACTTGTTTGCTAAATAAGCGTACCTCAAAAGGGTACCCAGGGTTCGAATCCCTGTCTCTCCGCCACCTTGTAAAAGGAATATTATATGCGCTTTCTTATTGGTGCAAAATCTTTAGCAGATTAAAACAATTCGAACAAAAATAAAATAGGGGTGTAGCGCAGCCCGGTTAGCGCACCTGGTTTGGGACCAGGGGGTCGAAAGTTCGAATCTTTTCACCCCTACTTTTAGAAAGCCTGTCACGTAAGTGATGGGCTTTTTTTTATTTACTAATCGTGCGAAATTTATTTCAGCTAAGAGGTGTAAATATAAAAAGGTCAGCTACGACTACAGGAGTAGCAGAGTTTTCAAAGTAGCCCCTCCGCCCACTTAAAGATATGCAATCTTTTCACCCCTACTTTTAGAAAGCCTGTCACGTAAGTGATGGGCTTTTTTTTATTTACTAATCGTGCGAAATTTATTTTAGCTAAGAGGTGTAAATATAAAAAGGTCAGCTACGACTACAGGAGTAGCAGAGTTTTCAAAGTAGCCCCTCCGCCCACTTAAAGATATGCAATCTTTTCACCCCTACTTTTACAAGCTCATTATTCTCAATAAAAAAGCCCAAACTAATGAACGCATCAGTTTGGGCTTTAGAATTAACTCTTGGTTTCTACTTAACCATCGTCTTAATTTTCTTTGTTTTATATTCCTCCATCACCCTGTCTGTAGTTTCATCCGAAGAAACAGAAGATGAATTTTGAAACTTAGCATTTGCACCAAGCGCTAATCTTCCGATATATCTCTTTCTTGGTACTTTATTGATGTTCTTATGGCAAATAATTTGATAAGCAGAAGAACCTCCAATTTCAGCTATTCTAACAGACCAAGCCAAAAATATTTGATACATTCTAAATTGTTTTTCTCCATATTTAGCAATCACCAAATCTTTATTGCTCAACCAATTCTCATACCAGGCAGCAATAGTTTTATGGTAATGGATTCCTACATTTTCTACTGTTTGGATTTCAAACCCAGCTTTTTCAATTTTTCTCAAATCCCAACTTACCGGCATACTTGCATCTGCCCCAGGAAATATATATTCATTCATAAACAACCCCCATACTATTGTTTCCTGATCAGGACCCCAAAGCAAAGATTTTCTTTCTCTTAGAGCTGCAATCTGAAGATAAAATATACCATCATCCTCAAGCATATCATAAATCTGCTCCATAAAGGTTTGGAAGTACTTTACACCTACGTGTTCAGCCATTTCTAGGCAAGAAATTTTATCATATTTCTTTTTAGGAATATCCCGATAATCCATTAATAGGATTCTTGCTTGATCCTCCGTACCGTTTTCCTTGATTAATTTATTCCCCCACTCTGCCCCTGCTGGAGCAATGGTTACGCCAGTAGCATCCATGTCATAATTTTTTGCCATGTGGGCTACTAGGGTGCCCCATCCACAACCAATATCCAAAAGGGACTCCCCTTTCTTCAATTGCATTTTTTGCGCTACCAAGTCCAGCTTGTTATCTTGAGCTTGCTCTAAGGTTTCATCTTCAGTTTTATAATACCCTGAAGTATAAACCATTCTTGGACCCAAAAACCATCTAAAAATATCATTTTGATCATCGTAATGACTTTTAATAGTAGCCTCATCCATTTTTTGAGAATGACTCATGATTTCTGGAAGAAACTCTGTAATGAAAAATTTGTAATGGTGACCTACAAAGCCAAACTTACAAACCTCTTTAATATTGGCAATGAAATCCCTTATATCGCCGACCATATCGATGTCTTCATTTAAATAGTCTTCGACCCAGTGACCTGCTTCCACTTTGTCTTTGGCATATCTCTTTGCCAACTTTGAATTTTTTACTTTAACGTAATCTGAAATCTTAGCCATAAGTTGTTATTGAAGTTGTTTTGGAGAAGAAGTAAAACTTTTCCCTGAAAAATTAGATTTTATAAATACGAAATTAATTTATTTTACATCCAATAAACTTTTCACCTCTGCGTAAATATACAACTTTCGTTTACTTGCACTAATTTATCTGAAAAGTATTAAGCGCAGCTAAAACATTCCATTACCTTTATCATGAAAACATAAGCTTGATTGGATAGCATTGCAAAGTGGAAACTTTAGAATTACTTCCAAAGTTATTTGTGCCCGCTTAAATCCTTAAGCTTCTCTATTTTTGAACGAGCGTGGTTCAGCCCTTAACTCCAAAACCCTTTTCGGCCAAGATACTTACCCAAATAGACTAAGCCTAACATTATGGGTACTTCCCAAAACAAACCCATAGTTGTGCCAAGAGCTGCTTGAGAATTTAATCCATATAATCCTATGGCTGTGGCAATAGCGATTTCAAAATGACTTGAAGAACCAATAATTACGGATATAATAGCCTCTTTATACTTTAACTTAAGTACTTTGGTAATCATAATATTCAAGCCTACAATTATAAAAAATCCCAATAATAATGGGATTGACACAAGCCCCATTTCCTTTGGATTTTGAAGTAGAACATCTCCATTGAGTGCAAACAAAACAATCAATGTAGTTAATAAAGCAACAATAGAAACTTTCCCAACTGCAGGTCTGTAGGTGTTTTCAAACCACTCTTTACCCCTTCTTTTGGTGATTGCTTTTTTTGAAATCAAGCCAGCTACCAACGGTATTCCTATAAACACCAAGACCGAAATGAAGAGCTCCCATCTATCAATTGTAATTCCTTGAATCCCAGTTAACAGCACAACAACTGGCGCATAAAGAAACATTATGGTTACTGTATTTAAACTGGTAGTAATCACATTTTGCTCTTGATTGCCTTTGACCAAATCACCCCAAACAATTACCATTGCAGTACACGGGCTTGCACCCAATAGAATTAATGCTACGATGAGCTGGTCGTGACCTTCAAGAAAGTAATGTGCTAAAATAACCGTTACGATTGGAGCAATTATCCAATTTGAAAACAAGGTTATAAGAATTGGTTTGGGTGCTTTAGTCAGTTTTTTAACTTCCTTCAATTGAAAGTTGAGTAAGGCTGGATACATCATTAAGAAAAGACAAATCCCAATTGGGATAGAAACTTCACCAACTTTCCATTCATTAAGTCCTTGACTAATTGTAGGAAAAAATTGAGATAACATAATTCCTAAGATCATACATATGAAGACCCAAAGCGTCAAATATTTCTCAAAAAACCCAATACTACTTTCCTTTTCCATTGTCCTTTTTAGATGATAACTAAAGTAAAATTTACACTAAATTTTGCTCGATTCATTTTGCAAAGCGAAAATACAAAGTCCCCCCGACTAATGAGAAAATTTGGTTTAATAAATTGAGTAATCAATGAAGAATTTATTCTGATAAGAGGACGAACATTTGTCCTTAATAAAGACAAGATGAACTATGTTTGTATTTATCGCCAAGCATCATAAGTATGCAAGCAATACCACCCTTCAAATTAAAGAAAATGCGTGATGCAATTATTAACTAAACAGCCCCCGCTGCTCAAATTCTTTGAGTATGATCTTAAACCAAAAGGAAAATTTATCCGGATCCGCTTCTATCTCTGTCCTTAAGTCATCTAAGTTTACCCACCGCACTGCTTTAACTTCTGCTTCGTTAAAAGGAATATTACCATCATAGTTGCCAATAAAAACGTGATCTAACTCATGCTCGGTAAGGCCACTTTCTTCGTCTTTAGCTTTATATATAAAACTGAAGATATCCGTGAGTAATGTTTGGAAACCCAACTCCTCTTCAAGTCTTCTTTCTGCTGCTTGCTGATATGTCTCACCCTGTCTAGGATGCGTACAAACTGTATTGCTCCAAATACCCGCCCAATGGTACTTTTCATCTGCTCTTTGCTGGATGAGCAATTCCTTCTTTTCATTGAAGACCATGATACTAATAGCTCGATGAAGGAATCCTTTCTTATGTGCCTCAGTTTTACCAATAAAGCCCTTTACCGCGTCATCTTCATCCACTAGAACAACTTGCTCTTCCATATTTTTATTTATACCAATCTGCATACATAACATAATTATTTGCCAACTGTTCCAATTTTTTTAACGAAACATCAGGGTCTAATTCCTTTACTTGTTTAGCAGGGACACCTGCCCAAAGGGTGTTTGGTGGAATTATTTCGTTTTCTTTTACCACTGCTCCTGCTGCAATAATTGATCCTGAACCTACAACAACTCTATCCATAACTATAGCGCCCATTCCTATCAATACTTTGTCCTTTATCGTACATCCGTGCACAATGGCATTATGCCCTATCGTAACTTCATTGCCTATGTGGGTGCCATTTTGCTGATAAGTACAATGCACCATTGCATTATCTTGAATATTTACTTTATCTCCAATTCGGATTACATTTACGTCTCCTCTTAGTACGGCATTATACCAGATGGTGCAGTCCTTTCCCATTTTTACATCACCAATCAAACAGGCGGTTTCTGCTAGCCAGCAGTTCTCTCCTACTAACGGTGTTTTACCCTTAAGTTCTCGAATTAAAGCCATAGTCATGCAAAAATACAAATTATATATGCTTTCTTTAAACGGTAATTAGAATAGAAAGAAAAATCAACTCTATTGCTCTTATCCTCATTGGATTGAATTGAATGATTAAGTATGGCGGTGTTATTTAACTACTTCAAGGTAGGCTGCTTGAGATATTTGCTTAAATCCAACAAAAACAAATTCGGTAGAAGCTAGCGCAGCTTCTAGACTTTCAAGTTCTATAAATTCCTGCACTTTATAATAAAATATATTGTATTGGCCGAGCGCAAAATGAGGGACCTCTTTAAATATTGGCATTAAACTTACAATCAATGGTTTTACTGCTTGCTGATTCATAGTTTCAAACTCTAAGCTATAGTAAATGTCCTCTTCTTGAATATCTTGAGAAAAAAGATTGGGACTTAGGCTAAAAGAAAGGAAGAAAATAAATGTAAATCTATATAGCAATTGCTGCATTTTGAAAGGTTTTATTGGACTTCTAATATAGGTAAACTTTGATAAATTAAAAATTATTATATCCTGCCATTTACAAGTAAAGACAATAGTATATTCCCGAAAAAAATAAGCCCCCGAAAAATCCGCAATGTAAAAAAACTAAAGAAATTGATCTAAAGATCATATGAACTGCATTTAATTTTTCTTTGGCAAACAAAACTTTAACTTTACAAAGAAAATAATGGCAATCATGCAAGAAGCTAAACCATACCAAACCAAAAACAGCATAAGAATTGTTACCGCTGCGTCTCTTTTTGATGGCCATGATGCTGCCATTAATATCATGCGAAGAATTATCCAAGCTACAGGATGTGAGGTTATTCATTTAGGTCACGATCGCAGCGTGCAAGAGGTCGTCAATACAGCTATTCAAGAAGATGCTCAAGCGATTGCTATAACTTCCTACCAAGGAGGTCATAACGAGTACTTTAAGTATATGTGCGATCTTCTAAAAGAAAGAGGAGCTTCACATATTAAGATATTTGGTGGTGGTGGTGGAGTGATTCTCCCTGAAGAAATCAAAGACTTGATGGATTATGGTGTCACTAGAATCTATGCACCAGATGATGGAAGATCTATGGGCTTACAAGGCATGATTAATGACTTGATTGAAAAAAGTGATTATGCGCCCTCTTCTTTTCCTTTAGCGCAAGACTATCTGACAAAAATTAAAGCAAAAGATGTAAATACTATTGCAAGGTTAATATCCATTGCAGAAAATAACTCCAATGTATTTGATAAAGATATTCTCCCTTCAATAAGCAAAGAGAAAGAGGCTGTTACAGGGGTGCCAGTTCTGGGTATTACAGGCACTGGTGGGGCAGGAAAATCTAGCTTGGTTGACGAGTTGGTGCGTCGATTTCTTATAGACTTCCCAGAAAAACAAATTGCAATCGTTTCTGTCGATCCAAGTAAACGAAAAACAGGTGGTGCCCTTCTCGGAGACAGGATACGAATGAATGCGATCAATAATGAAAGGGTTTATATGCGCTCTCTGGCGACTAGACAAGCCAACCTAGCGCTATCTAAACATGTCGATGATGCCTTAAGTGTTTTAAAAGTAGCAGGCTACGATTTGATTATTTTGGAGACTTCTGGCATTGGTCAAAGCGATACAGAAATCACCGAGCATTCCGATGCAAGCTTATATGTTATGACACCAGAATATGGTGCGGCTTCTCAATTAGAGAAAATCGATATGCTAGACTTTGCAGATGTTATTGCCTTAAATAAGTTTGATAAACGAGGTGGGCTAGATGCTTTACGCGATGTTAAAAAACAATATAAACGTAATCACGGCTTATGGCATGACGAGGATGATACGCTTCCCGTTTATGGAACAATCGCTTCACAATTTAATGACCCTGGCACAAATACTTTATATAAAGCAATTATCAACAAAATTGTCGAGCGAACCAATTCAGATTTAAACTCAACCTTTTCGATTGAGAACGAAATGTCTGAAAAGATCTTTATCATTCCACCTAAAAGAACTCGTTATCTTTCTGAAATCGCTGAAAGTAATCGCTCCTACGATGAATGGGTTAATCAACAATGCGCAGTTGCGGGGAATCTATTTGGCATTCATAAAACCATACATTCGCTCCATGAAAATCAAGAGGAATTAGCACTTAGTTTGCAGAAGCACTTTGAAGAGATCAAGCTAAATCTTGACCCTAAAAATTGGAAGTTGATTGAAGAATGGGAAGGAAAAAAATCGAGATACGCTGCAGATATTTACACTTTCCAAGTTAGAAATAAAGCGATTAATATTGAGACAAAAACTACCTCTTTATCTCATTTAAAAATTCCTAAAATTGCCTTGCCGAAATATGAATCTTGGGCTGATATTTTACGTTGGACATTGCAGGAAAATGTGCCTGGGGAATTTCCTTATACTTCAGGCTTATATCCCTTTAAACGGCAAGGTGAAGATCCAACTAGAATGTTTGCGGGAGAAGGTGGCCCAGAGCGAACAAACAGGCGATTTCATTACGTAAGTATAGGTATGCCCGCCAAGCGCTTATCTACCGCATTCGACTCTGTTACTTTATACGGGAACGACCCTGATTATCGACCAGATATTTATGGTAAAATAGGCAACGCTGGTGTTAGTATTTGTTGCTTGGATGATGCAAAAAAATTATACAGCGGGTTTGATCTATGTCATACCGCTACATCGGTATCAATGACTATAAACGGTCCTGCTCCGATGCTGCTAGGCTTCTTTATGAATGCAGCTATTGATCAGCAATGTGAAAAATATATTAAGGAAAACAAGCTCGAAAAGAAAGTAGAAAAACAATTAAAGTCGCTGTATGAAGATAAAGGAAGAGTTCGCCCTCAATACCAAGGAGACCTTCCAGAAGGAAACGATGGATTAGGTTTAATGCTTCTAGGTATTACGGGAGATAAAGTCTTGGATACTGCCGTTTACCAAAAGATAAAAGCAAATACTTTATCCTCCGTTAGAGGGACTGTTCAAGCAGATATTTTAAAGGAAGATCAAGCCCAAAATACATGCATTTTTTCCACTGAATTTGCCCTTCGTTTAATGGGTGATGTTCAAGAGTATTTTATCGATAATTTAGTTCGTAATTTTTATTCAGTTTCTATTTCTGGCTATCATATTGCTGAGGCCGGAGCAAATCCTATCACGCAGTTGGCATTTACTTTAAGCAATGGATTTACCTATATAGAATATTACTTAAGCCGAGGAATGGATATTAATGCTTTCGGCCCCAACCTATCCTTCTTTTTTTCGAATGGTATAGATCCTGAATATGCAGTAATAGGTCGAGTGGCTCGAAAAATTTGGGCCAAAGCCTTGGCAAAAAAATATGGTGCAAACCCAAGAGCGCAAATGTTGAAATACCACATTCAAACCAGTGGACGAAGCTTGCATGCCCAGGAAATTGATTTTAATGATATTCGAACGACTCTCCAGGCTTTATATGCCATTTACGACAATTGTAATTCATTGCATACCAATGCATATGATGAGGCAATAACCACCCCCACAGAAGATTCAGTGCGACGTGCCATGGCCATTCAGTTAATTATTAATAGAGAGCTGGGTTTAACCAAAAATGAAAACCCCCTTCAAGGGGCATTCATCATTGAGGAGCTAACTGATTTAGTTGAAGAAGCTGTCTTATTAGAATTTGATAGAATAACGGACAGAGGTGGAGTTTTGGGTGCCATGGAAACCATGTATCAACGGGGCAAAATACAAGAAGAAAGTTTGTATTATGAGACCTTAAAGCATACGGGAGAATTTCCTATTATTGGCGTGAATACTTTTTTAAGCTCGAAAGGTTCACCTACCATTATTCCTCAAGAAGTGATTCGCAGCACCGAGAAAGAAAAGGAATATCAAATTTCAATGCTGGGAAACTTGCAGGAAAGTCACTCCGACAAGATTGAGATCATGCTTGCAAACTTACAGCAAGCAGCCATTCAAAACGAAAATTTATTTGAACATTTAATGGAAGCATGTAAGTATTGTTCATTAGGACAAATCACCCATGCCTTGTTTGAGGTTGGTGGTCAATATAGGCGAAATATGTAGTCCTTTTAGAGGCATGTTTTACAACTGTTAATTTCACTTTTATGCAGAACCGAATCACCCAACTATTCAAAATCCAGTATCCCATCATCCAAGCAGGAATGATCTGGTGCAGTGGATGGGAATTGGCCAGTGCAGTAAGCAACGCAGGAGGCCTAGGTATAATTGGTGCAGGATCAATGTACCCCGAAGTATTAAAACAACACATTCAGAAGTGTAAGGTAGCTACGAGTAGACCGTTTGCAGTTAACCTCCCCCTTCTTTACCCAAGTATTGAAGAGCACATTAAAACCATCATTGAAGAGCAGGTCCCCATTGTTTTTACTTCCGCTGGAAATCCGAATACTTGGACATCCCATTTGAAAGCACATGGAATCACGGTAGTCCATGTGGTGAGCAGTCGTAAATTTGCATTGAAAAGTGAAGAGGCAGGGGTACATGCAATTGTTGCAGAAGGATTTGAAGCCGGTGGTCATAACGGTAGAGAAGAGACTACCACTTTATGCTTGATTCCGGAAGTTTGCAAGCATGTAAAACTTCCAGTAATTGCGGCAGGTGGAATTGGCTCGGGTAAAGCCATGTTGGCTTGTTTCGCCTTGGGGGCTGAGGCGATTCAAATAGGCAGTCGTTTTGTGGTGTGCGAGGAAAGCAGTGCACATGCTAATTATAAAAATGCCTTACTCCAAGCAAAAGAAGGGGACACCGAAATTCGATTAAAAAGTGTCACCCCTGTACGCTTATTGAAGAACAAGTTTTACGAACAGATCAAAACTGCAGAAGAAAGGGGTGCTAGTCCCGAGGAACTTCGAGCTATTTTAGGAAAAGGTAGAGCAAAAAAAGGAATGTTTGAAGGTGAGCTAATTGATGGAGAACTAGAAATAGGTCAGGTTGCTGCACAGTTTGAAAACATCATGCCTGCGGCTGACATCATTCAAGAAATTTGGCTAGAGTTTTTAAGAGAGAAAGAAAGACTCTCCAAACTATAAGCTTTTTGGCTTGAGCCTCTGATGAAATATTGCACGTAATATAGTAAGCCTTAGTTTGTTTTCAAGGCCTTATTCTTTTATTTTTTTCACTTGGCGAAAATACAAAAGAAAAAAATCAAGGCAGTCAATCCCATCCGCTCAATCCAAATCTTATACTAAACAGTCCGCGCTTCATACAGGGTACTTTGACAAGAAAACACCCTATCTTTGCCGCATGATAATTCATACAGCTGAATTTACTTGTAGTTATGTTGATTGGAAAAAATGTCCAAAAGAACACGTGCCTGAATACGCCTTCATCGGAAGAAGTAATGTAGGGAAGTCCTCATTAATAAACACCCTAACGGAGCGTAAAGGCTTAGCTAAAATTTCAAATACTCCGGGTAAAACACAATGTATTAACTTTTTCTCTATCAACAAAGAGTGGAATCTAGTTGACTTACCAGGCTACGGCTATGCAAAAACCAGCAAGAAAAATAGGGAGCTATGGATGAAATTTACCAAAGACTATTTGCGTAGAAGAGAACAATTGCAAAATGTATTCGTGTTAATTGACGGAAGAATAGATCCCCAAAATGTAGATCTGGATTTTATTCAGTGGTTGGGAGAAAATGGAATTCCTTTTTCACTTGTATTTACAAAAAATGATAAGCCTAAAAAAACCTTTAAGAATATTGAAAATTTTAAAGAAACCTTATTGGAAACTTGGGAAGAACTTCCCGTTAACTTTATTACATCATCAGTTACCAATGTGGGGCGAGAAGACATTCTTGCATACATTGACCAAGTAAACGAAGCTATCGCCAATGATATTGACTTGGAAGAAGAGTAATCGAGTATCTAGCAATATGAACTAGGCGTTAATCATATCTTTGTATGCCGCTGCATCCATTAAGTCATCTAATTGATCGGTATTGGATAATTTAATTTTAACCAACCAGCCAGCCTCGTAGGCATCTGAATTTACCAATTCTGGATCATCTTCAAGTTTTTCATTAAACTCCAAAACTTCTCCAGACACGGGCATAAATAAATCAGAAACTGTTTTAACCGCTTCAATGGTTCCAAAAATTTCATCCGCTTCGATGCTATCACCAACGGTGTCTATTTCAACAAAAACGATATCACCAAGCTCACTTTGCGCAAAATCGGTAATGCC
>JADHRO010000030.1 GCA_016777395.1 Chitinophagales bacterium
TAATGGCGTACTTTGGGAAAATCCCAATGGCATGGAAGCGGTAAATATTAAAGCCGAACTCAACCATAATTTAGGAATCTACTCTGCTTGGTTATATTATGCAACAGGATTGGAAGGGAACTTTGCAAAGATTGAAATGTTCGACGACGGTGCGCATAATGATGGTGCTGCAGGAGATGGCGTTTATGGAGAAGCTATTATGGGATATCCTGCTGGAACAACCGTTCGATATTATATAGAGGCAATTGCAAACAATGCTCAAAAAACGGCAAGTTATATGCCTAAAGGAGCAGAGCACAACATATTTGTTTATAAAGTGAATTCAGTTCAAGCTGCTGATCAATCAGTTGTGATTAATGAAATTATGGCTAAGAATAAAACAGGAGCTACTGATGAAGCAGGGCAATATGATGATTGGATTGAGCTCTACAATAAGTCGACCAATAGTATCAGTTTAGATGGATGGAATATAACTGATAATCAGTTTAATATCACCAAATTTACTATTCCAGCAGGTACGACTATCGGGCCAGATGAATATGTGATTATTTGGGCCGATGAGGACAGTAATCAAGGTAGTTTACACGCCAACTTTAAACTAAATGGTGATGGGGAAGCCTTGATTTTATTCAATGCAGCGGATGAGCTTGTAGATGAAATGGAATTCCTTATGCAGTCTGATGATATCGCATATGCCAGAGTGCCAAATGGTACTGGGAATTTTGTTTTCCAAGGCGCAACCCACAAGGGGAATAATGATACAGGTGCTGTAGGGATTAGTGATTTGAGTGAATCAACTCAGTTGTTCATCTATCCTAATCCAGTTCAAAGCAAGCTTACAATAAATTATGAGAATGCCAAAGAAACTGCGCTTAGCGTGGTGAATACCTTGGGGCAGCTAGTTTATCATACTTCTTTCGAAAATGAAATCAGTATTGATGTAAGCACTTGGAATGCTGGCGTGTATTTTATTGAAATTGATGAATTTGTCAAAAGAGTGATTGTTTACTAAATCTGATAATTGATACTAAAGATAGCCATCATTCCTTATTACAGGACTGATGGCTTTTTTTATAAATCTAATTGCATCACCGTAACTAGTAATTCATACTTCAGGATGAATCAATGAGTTCTTACATAGAAATACTTATGTTTAGCTTGTGCCTAATTATTGGAGTATGCTAGTTAAAACTTATGGAAGTACTGTGTTTGGCGTGGATGCCACCACCATAACTATTGAGGTCAGTGTGCAAGGTGGTACAAAGTATTTCATTGTAGGCCTACCTGATAATGCAATTAAAGAAAGTTGGCATCGCGTGGCTACTGCGATCAAGCATAACGGATACTACATGACTAGAAAGCGTGTAGTTGTTAACCTTGCCCCGGCAGATATTCGTAAAGAAGGAACTGCTTATGATTTACCCATTGCCATTGGCATTCTTGCTGCGACCGATCAAATCATCTATAATGATTTTGCAAAGACAATAATAATGGGAGAGGTATCTTTAGATGGAGAAATTCAAGCGATAAGGGGAGTTCTTCCTATGGCAATTCAAGCGCAGAAGGACGGTTTTACTAAGATGCTTGTTCCCAAAGCAAACGCACGGGAAGCGGCAATAGTAAGGAATATTGAAGTTATTGGAGTAGAAAGCTTACCGCAGGTTATTGATTATCTAAATGGTAAAGTAGAAATTAAGCCTACCCAAGTGAATGTTCGACAAGAGTTTGAGGCGAATAAAAATAGTTCAGTGCTAGACTTTGAAGATGTGAAAGGGCAAGTCAAAATCAAACGGGCATTAGAAATTGCTGCTGCGGGTGGGCACAATATTATCCTTATCGGACCTCCAGGTGCGGGTAAAACTATGCTTGCCAAGCGTTTTCCAACTATTCTTCCTCCTTTAGGTTTGATGGAGTCCTTAGAGACCACAAAAATTCATTCAGTCTCTGGCTTGCTCAAAGCATCAGATTCTTTGGTATTTGAACGGCCATTCCGTTCACCGCATCATACTATAAGTGATGTAGCATTAGTGGGTGGGGGCACAAGTCCACAACCTGGAGAAATATCCCTGGCACACAACGGTGTGCTATTTTTGGATGAGCTGCCAGAATTTAAACGTTCGGTTTTAGAGGTTATGCGACAACCTTTAGAAGATCGGCAAGTGACTATTTCTCGCTCCAAGTTTACTGTTACCTATCCAAGCAATTTTATGTTAGTCACGAGTATGAATCCATGTCCCTGCGGCTACTATAATCATCCTGATAAAGATTGTGTTTGTCCACCTGGTATCGTTCAACGTTATTTGAACAAGATAAGCGGACCTTTGTTGGATCGAATTGACCTGCATGTTGAAGTAACTCCTGTTCCATTTAAAGCGCTAAGTGCTAAAACACTTGAAGAAAAGAGTGAGTCGGTCAGGCAGCGCGTCATTGATGCGCGTCAAATCCAATCTAAGCGATTTACGGATACTAACATCCACAGCAACGCGCTGATGAACGCTAAACAACTCCGACAGGTATGTCAAATTTCTGAAACATCAAATTCTCTTTTAGATCGGGCGATGGAAAAACTCAATCTTTCTGCAAGAGCTTATGATCGTGTTCTAAAAGTGTCTAGAACTATTGCAGATCTTGATAATGAGGAAGATATTCAACCCCAACATTTAGCAGAAGCTATACAGTATCGGAGCTTGGATCGGGAGAATTGGGGTTCGTAATACTTAATTCCACCCTCTTGTCTGCGCTGTCTGACGAGCTTAATTATATAGTATGATGATGTAAAAAATTATCTATTTAGTCACTTTAAGCAAATATTCTGCAACCGCCATTTTTATATCTTCAGGTAAATGCGTTTGAGGGGGCATTTCAGGGAAATCTTGACGCTTGTGAATAGGATTGGTAATGTATTCAACAATTCCTTCAGGATTGTCTCTATAGATCATTTGAATATCAGCAACAGAAGGCCCTACAATTATATTGTTGTAGGAATGGCAACCCGCACAAATACCATAATAAGCCATTTTACCTTTTTTCATTTGGCTCACATCTTTTGGTGGAACAGGATTAGGCAGCATATAAGTTTTAACTGCTTTCGTAGATGTTGCTTCACATTGTGCAAAAGAACCAAGACCTAAAGTTACATACCTGCCAGGGTTTAGTATACAATGATTGCTGCCTCCACCAATAAACCCGATATCCAGCTTATCGAGCATGGCAACTTTAGTTAGCTTGGCAATAGCTCCTGATGGATTATAGCCATTATTTGCCATGTAATTATCTAGAATTGATGCATTATCTGGATAGGGATCTAAACCACCATCTGTTGAAAATTTCATTCCTCCATTTTCAAGATCTGTTATGGCGATACCAAAGCACTTATTTCCAATTATAAAGTTGTCTTCTATGACTACATTATCCGCTGCTAATACCAAAATGCCAGTTCCTGATGGTATTTTAGACACAACTGACCCGGGGATTGCAAAATTCTTATGATTGTTATTTAAAACATAATTTCCTCTAAAAATCACATCATCACAAGTTTTGATTGGTAATCCAGGTGTGATAAAGGCTAATAAACCTCCAGCATTATCATGAACGTAGTTATATTCTACAAGGCAGTGTCTAGAATTCTCAATTTCTATACCTGCAACACTTTCAAATACTTCATTAATACGAACATCTATATTGTCGCACATGCCAACGTAAATAGCGGCATCTTCAATTCCGGAAAGCACATTCAATTCAATCAAACCATTTTTGCCGTATTGAGGAAAAATTCCATAAACTCCAGTATTAATAATTAAATTATTTTTGATGATAAAGTTATTTCCTGCTTGACCCATTATCCCATTTCCTTTGTAATCTATAATTTTGAAGTTTTCAATGGTAATGCCATTCCCAGAATATAAAAATGCATCGTTTAATTGTTTGTTGCCATTTAAAGTCGGCCGTTCTCCATTTTCTATAACTCCATGAACTCGGATATTGTCTTTATCAATATAAACGGTTTCGGAATAGGTACCGGGGTATACCAAAATCACATCTCCTTGATTTGCTTTAGCCACTGCTGCCTGAATGGATTCACCATCTTTTACTTCATACCTCGCTCCATCTTTGATTTTAGTAGGCTCACCATTACTCGTAATACCAGAACTTCCACTCTCAAAAAAGGTAGGACCTAGAACTTGCTTAGGTTTATTCCCAAGGATAAACTTACCAATACCAATACCTATCAGAACTAAAAGAAATGCGCCTAGTAGTTTTTTTAATCTTTTCATGGTGCTTGTGTTTTTTCTGCAGTTTTTAAATCTATGAATGAATTTCGATCGGCGAATTTTTGAACCAAAAATAGCTAAATTTCTAAATTTAAACCGGAAGGCACAGCCTGAGGTATTTGGGGCTTAAAACTTTCATCGGTTAAGGTGTGTAAAAAGTCAACTATTCTTTCAATCTCATAAACGGAGAGTTGTGGTTCCCAAATATGCCAATGTACAATCAAATCTATACTATCGGGCACGGCGTGCCCTCTGCCTTTGGTATAAAACTCAGTAGCGTCATAGAGATTATCAAATACTCCCGAATGCTCATAAGGAGCTGTTAATGCAATGTTTCTAAGGCTTGGAACTTTAAAACTGCCTCTTAATGTTTTATCTCCTGTTGGAACCTCTGCTCCTTTATCAAACGGCCTGCCTTTAGGTTCGGGAGTACCGATAACCGCTAGTTGTTGATTGGTAAATAATGGAGGGGTATGGCATTCTGAACATCTAGCAACAAACGATCTAAATATATTCATACCTTCTATTTCCTGTTCATTTAAGGCATCATGATAACCATGAGCATATTGATCGTATGGGCTGTTTAAAGAAATTAGCGAACATTCAAATGCAGTAAGCGCAGTATAAATTTCATTAAGACTAATCTCTTCATCTTCTTTTTCTGGGAAAGCTTCCAGGAAAAGTGCTTGATAGTTCTCTAGTTTATTTAATGTTTGAAGCAGGTTTATGGGGTTGTTTCCCATTTCATTTTCACTATACAAAGGGCCTTGCATTTGATCTTCTAGTGTATTAGATTTAGCATCCCAAAAGAACTTATCTATAAAGGCGGAATTCCAAATACTTGGCGCAGATCGGTGAACAGGCTTGCCCTTAACACCCTTGCTTATTGCTAAGCCATCGGAAAATCCTTTGTCTGGTTGATGGCAGCTTGCACAAGAGATACTTCCATCTATAGACAGGACCGGATCAAAAAACAAATATCTTCCCAGGTCAATCTGTTGAGGCGAAAATCCATCTCTATTTTGCGGCAAGCCTGTTTGAAGACCTCCAACTCCTTTGTCATTTGAGGAGTTGTACATTTGATACATATTCCTGTTTATGCATTCATTATTGTCATTTAATTCAAAACCGGGAGGGCAGTGAGATTGAAGCGCAATTACGGAGTGTTTTTCTCCGGATTTGGAAACCTGTGCATGTTGATTATTGGTATCATCCGAGCAAGCAATGATTATAAATATCGATGATAGCAGAAGTATGATGATTCTCACAAGTAAAACTTTGACTGGACACCACTAAAGGTAAGTGATTCCGATGGTAAATACAAAGTGACTTTGTGAAATTTAAAAACTTTTTAGTGCATTGAATTTGGACTATAGTCATGCTAGTTTAAATTTAAATTTAGGCCATTTTACTCTAAAATTTAAATTTCTCGAATTCCTGCAACTCTAAAAATTGACGAAAGTAATGATATTGAATTGGTCTCGACTGCTTTGTTCAAAAAACTGATTCATATAGCCGAGTTCGAGACTAAATATATCGTTTACTTTAAATCCTAAACCACCATAGAGTCTGTTTCTGTCAAACACCGCTGATTGAGAGTTGAGGAAAATTTCATTGTATCCGGATAAATAGAAATGATAGAACTCCGCGTCTCTGGGTGCTAGTGGTATTTTAATGCTCAGAAAGTATCTAAAACGAAGCTTAAAGTCCTTACCAACGAATCGTTGCTCAAATCGATAGCGATGGTTTAAGATGATTGATGCAATATTTTGCTTCGCGGTAAACTGCTGATATATCCGATGCTCTTGGATGGATATCTTATCATTTGTTCCCTTGTAATTTTGAGAAAGAATGTATCCGTAACCAGCTAAGGCATTGTTCTTATTGTCATTAAACGAATATCCAAGACCTGTTCTCAATAGAAGCTGCTCGAGATCACCAACTGCATTGTAGTTCCTGTATTGAACTTCATGATGAATGTTGAACTTATTTTTGACCTTTTTATTTCCAATATAGATTAACCAATTACCAAAATCACTTTCCTGTGCTTGTGAAAATCTTGGTGTAAAAAGACAACTCAAGAAAAGGAAAATGAATACGCGATATAGGGCAGGTGCATTACTCATAAAAGACAACTTCTCCATTGGCTATATTGTACATAGCACCCACGATTTTAAGACTCCCTTCTTTTTGCATTTCAGCTAATACTTCACTTTCAGCTAAAATTTTAGCTATCGTTAATTCTACATTTTTGGTCGAAACATGATTGACAAATTCAATATTTGATGAATTGCGTAAGGCCTTGTCTGTCGGTTCAGCAACTGCCTCAACAGCAGGCTTAATCTTACCCAGCATTCCGGTTAGATTCCCTAGCTCGGCATTATCACATGCACCTTTTACTGCTCCACACGCCGTATGGCCTAAAACGACGATTAGAGAGGTTCCTGCAAGTTTACAAGCAAACTCCATACTTCCCAGGATATCGGAATTTACAAAGTTTCCTGCAATTCTAACACTAAAAATATCACCGATTCCTTGATCAAAAATCAGTTCAGAGGAAACTCTCGAATCGATACAACTCAATATAGTAGCAAAAGGAAATTGACCGGCACTCGTGTCTTTGACTTGCTCCAATAAATTCCTATTGGCTTTTTTATTTTCCTGAAATCTATGGTTACCCTCTTTAAGGCTTTTCAAAGATTGGTCAGGTGTCATTGTCGATTGTGTTTCTTTAGTATGTGCTTTCATATTTTTGGTTTAATCCTTTAAAACAATTTCGGTTTTGGGCGAAGTTTGAAAAATTCAATATAGCTTGGAGGGTTATCTATGATTCCTCGCTCAGAAACTAATTTAATATCGATATTTCGTTCTTTTGCTTTAAATGCGAAATCTTCCAAAATTTCGATGATATCATTATCTAAATACTTAGTTTTTCTTACGTCCAACTCTAATTTTGAGTTACTTGGTAAGTTATCTAATTCAGTTAAAATTGCGCCTTTATTAAAGAAAGTTACCTCTTCGGCTAAGGTTATTTTCAATAAGCCATCCCCTTGCTCTGTAGCTTCCTTATGCAGGAAGTGTGAATTTCTGTAACTCTTAAAAAGAATGACCACAATCCCTACAGACAAACCTAGACCGATACCATATAATAAATCTATGAAAACAATTCCTAAAACCGTAACAACAAATGGCAAGAATTGCGTCCAACCTAAATTGTACATTTTCTTGAACAGCTCAGGCTTGGCTAATTTGTAACCCACTATGAGCAGAATAGCTGCAAGCACAGACAAGGGAATCATGTTCAATAAGCCGGGAATGATAATCACTGATATAAGCAACAAGAAACCGTGAATAATGGCTGAAGCTTTTGTTTTACCTCCCGATTGAACGTTTGCAGAGCTTCGCACAATAACTTGTGTTATCGGCAGGCCACCAATCATACCAGAAATAATGTTTCCTGTTCCTTGAGCAAGCAACTCTCGGTTAGTCGGGGTAATGTTTTTATGCGGGTCTAGTTTATCTGTAGCTTCCACGCACAAAAGCGTTTCTAAACTTGCTACTAAGGCTATAGTGAATGCTACAACCCAAACATCTATATTGCTTAGGGCATTAAAATTGGGGAAATTAAACTGCCCAATGAATGAAGGTAAGCTGTCTGGTATTGGTACACTAACCAAATGTGTCGATCCAATAGCTAGGAGCGCATTCGATTGTGTAACAAGAAAGAAAACAATACCTACTACCACAGCAACTAGAGGGCCTTGAACTAGCTTGAAGAACCTACCTTTGTTGGATAAGACTTGATCCCAAAGAATTAATATAGCCAATGCAACTATCCCTATCAATGCAGACCCGGGCTGAATGTAGTTAAGCATATTAGCCAACTCAGAAAAAGTATTCTGACCATCAACTTGGAAAAAGGCAAAATCCCCTTCGGGGTCGGCATCGTATCCAAAGAAATGAGGGATTTGCTTCATAATAATAATGATTCCAATACCACTTAGCATTCCTTTTATGACAGATGAGGGGAAGTAATATCCTATTACTCCTGCGCGCAGAACACCAAAAATAATTTGAATAATACCACCTAAAACGACTGCCACTAAAAAGTTTTCATAACCTCCTAAGGATGTTATCGAGGTCAAAACAATGGCAGCTAGTCCTGCGGCAGGACCACTTACTCCTATTTTTGAACCACTTAGGGCACCAACTAATATTCCTCCAATAATTCCTGCAATAATTCCTGCAAACAATGGCGCCCCGCTGGCTAATGCTATTCCGAGACACAAGGGTAATGCTACAAAGAAGACGACAATACTTGCTGGGATATCGTTCTTGAGATGGCTTATAATACTACTATTCATTAATGTACATTTTTAAAATCAAACTCAAATTTAATTAAACTTTCATTAACAATAGTAATACTATCATTAATAATATTTAAACTTTTATATCTTTGTAACATTAGTCGCTTTCCTATCGGTTAAAGTTTTACTATTTTCAAAATTAAGTATACATGAGTGTAGGAATAAAAATCTCATTAAATGATGGCCTTTACCTGAGAGATCCGCAAGATTCTGATTTAGGTAGAAATATTATCAAGTATAGTATTATACTGATTGATGAGTTTGGCATTGAATCCTTTACTTTCAAAAAATTAGCGATTAAAATTAATTCCACAGAGGCCTCCATTTATAGATACTTTGTCAATAAGCATATATTATTTCTTTACCTAGTCAATTGGTATTGGGAATGGGTTAACTATCTCATCCGAATTAATACGATGAATATTACCAATTCCAAAGCGAAGCTTGGAATTATTATTCATTCTTTTGTGGCTGCATCCAATGAAAACCCTTTGGTTGAATATGTCAATGAAAGCAGGCTTCAGAGGATAGTTAACTCTGAAGGGATGAAGGTTTATCATACCAAGGATGTAGATGCCGAAAATTCAAAAGGCTTTTTTAAAAGTTATAAGGATCTGGCATATGCAGTTTCTGCAGTCATAATGGAGGTGAATCCAAGTTTCAAATATCCATACACTTTGGCAACCAACTTGTTTGAAATGACAAATAATCACATTTTTTTTGCTCAACACTTACCCAGATTGACGGATGCATCAATCGTGGATAACGAAAATGATGAAGTTGAAAACATGCTCAATTATTTTGTTGAGAAGCTCTTAGCTTGATTATTCTTATCCTAAAGGAATTCTTTACTGTTTGATTTTTAATTGTTTTTTATTTTCCAAAGCGGTGCATAGCGCTTCAATTTTTATGTAATGCAAATAATACATTTTGGTATATGAATTTTCACTTCGAGCAAATAAATTTAAAAAGATAGTTACATATTTTTTAGGGTTTTTATTGTCGGAGAGTTGGTGAAGCATTTTTATAAGTCCCTTATCAATTTCATGTAAAGTGTTGTTTTTCTTAAGATATCTTGTAACCGATTTAGATCGATACAGTAACAATGATTTATTGTGTCGTTGATAATGTAAAATTAAATCTAGGATTTTTGCAAATGACAGTATTTGTAGGTTACTATTCTTGTTTTCATATTCTAGGATTTTATCAATCCAAATATGAGATTCTTCAATATTATTGTCATAAAAATAAACAAGGCTAATACCAAATGCCATCGTTAAAAAACGATCAAGTGACCATCCATATTTGCGGTATTTCTTAAGTTCTCGAATGATCTCAGGCACAAGATTCTTAGCAGCTTTCAACTCGTCATTTTTGATATAATAATCCAATTCCATGGAGTATGTTGTCTCAAAAATAAGTCGATTAAAATAGGTGTTTTCTATCTTATGAACTGTTTGAAGTTTTCTAATTTTATCAATAGTTTCAAAAAGCGCTATTTTATCATTATTTTCCGAATGAATGAAGAGTGCGTTATTCAATACCGCTAAACACTGGTCAAGGTTGTTTCGAAAATATTGATTGTTGGCTTCAATTATTTTTAGATGGTTATCAATTGTATTTAATGCTTTTTTCTTTTCTTGAATGCTGAGATAGTATATGGTGTAAATAAAGTAAAAACTGCTTTTAGCACTTATACTTTTCGCTCGTTTAATATTTTTTAAAAGTGGGTGATTAGTTAAGTTTTTAAGCTGGCTTTTTTCTTCATTATTTTTAGGAATCCCTAATTTTCTGTAGAGGTAAAACATCTCGTCACTTAACTCTCGATATGCATTCTTATTCACAATACTTTTTATGATTTCATCAATTTCCTTTGAGGATTTAATGCAGAATTCTCGGAATTGTTGGTTATTGACAACCCTAACTAATATTAATTTTTCGACGCTACAAATTTCTAATAACTTGTCATATTTCTCAGATGAATAAGCTAGATTTTTCGCTTTTCTTATTTTATCGATAGCAAGTTCAAAAATTTCTCTTTGAAACAGTATACGGGCCTCTTCAACAAATCTATTGATGCTTAGGTCAATAATATTATCAGTACTTTGTATGCGTAAACCTGTTATAAGCTTATCAAGCAATCTATTGTTTAATACAGATGTAAATCCATCCAATTTTTCTTTTTTTAAACTTTTCTTTATGTTCTGCTCATTCCATTCTGTATTACTATCATAAATATCGCATAGCTTTTTGATGCTGTTATTTTTCTTTTTAGAGTATTTACTCATGTATAAAGTAAAGAATCGTTTCTCTCCTTGAGTGAGGCCTTTTATCAATTGATATGTTTGCTTTTTTCTTGACATTTAAAGTAAATATAAAGTTACTCAATTAATTGTTAATTAATTAGCATTATAAATAATTGAAAAACAAATGATTATCGTTGCTATTAAAATTTTAAAAGGT
Organism: Chitinophagales bacterium; assembly: GCA_016777395.1. Taxonomy (GTDB): domain Bacteria; phylum Bacteroidota; class Bacteroidia; order Chitinophagales; family UBA8649; genus JAFMKE01. The sequence continues at coordinate 11,102 of JADHRO010000030.1, forward strand.
TGTTTTATTGATATTTTTAATCCTTTTTTTAAATAATATTTTTCAAGTTTTACAAAACAGTTAAGGCTCGATTCAATACTTGGAAACTTTATTTTTCACTATTGATCGTTGATTAAGTGTGATGCAATCATTGCCGTCGCCTGTTTTAAATTGATTAGTATTTGTTTTATGAATAAAAGAGAGGATAACATTCGAATAATACTTATAAATTTCTTTTTGATTTTTGGCAATTTACAAGCTCAAATCTATGAAATGGATAACATTAATGCGAGCACTGTAACCACTTGTTCTGGAACATTTTATGATTCAAGAGTGGGAACATCTGATTATTTTAATAATGAAAACTATACCGCTACTTTCTGCTCAGGTACTTCTGAATTTTTACGATTTATATTTAATCCAAATGAAAATGCATCAGGTTATGCAATAGCTGCAGGGGACACTTTAAGGGTATACGATGGAGCTGGAATTAATGGCACCTTAATTGCACTTCTAACTTCAACGCAAGATCCGGGATCAAATGCCTTAGTCATTACATCGTTAAGTAATTGTATTACATTTCATTGGACATCTGATGCTGCATTTGATAACGATGGATGGGAGGCAGCCATTGAGTGCGTTCCTCAGGGTTGCGGGACCAATCCTATTGCTGCAGATAACTTTGCTAATGCTCCCTTTGTTTGTAATTTTGATGGTTTTTGCGGCACAACAAGCGGATATACAGAAGATGAGCCATTTAATTTTGTTGGTGGAGGAAATTGCCCAACGATTTTTGGCGGAACGATTGAAAATAATTCCTGGGTATATTTTATTGCTTCAGGGCCAAATATTACTTTTCAAATTGATGTCTTGGGTTGTTATGGTGCTTTTGGTTATAACCCAAATCCGTCTGCCATCAATTTTGGTGTTCAAGCCGCAATTCTAAATTTTAATACAACAACTGATTTGTTTACGAGGGTTTCCGATTGTGCTTTGTCAGATGGCCAACAGTTAAACATGGCTCTGACAAATACAAGTCCATTAATCCCGGGCGAGGTTTATTATTTAGTTATAGATGGTAGTTCTGGATCTATCTGTGATTATACCATTTCAGTTACTGGTGATGCAGAAACTTTTGAAGCTTCAGGGGATACAGTTCTATGTTTAGGAGATAACGCCCCCTTAAGCGCTACTGGTCCTATTGGTGCAATATATACATGGCAGTCAATTGGAGGAGGTTTTGGGCCAGTTGAGGGGAGTAATATAAATGTCAGCCCAACAGATTCAACATGGTATTACGTTCAGATAACAGGGGGCAATTTATGTGTTAATCAAACTGATACGGTTTTCGTTGGCGTGCAAACTTGTCCAATTGATACAACTATTTGCAGCACAGTCGCTTTTAATAATACAACAAATCTTTGTACACTAGACCCAAGTCAAGCGGGAGCAGCACTGGATACGGTATTTTCTGTTTTAGGTTGTGACAGCATATACAATGTAACGATTACGAGCTTTATTGATACCATATTTAACGTAAGTAATTTATGTACTTTAGACCCAAGTCAAGCAGGAACGATATTAGACACAATACCATCTGCATTAGGTTGCGACAGCATTTACACTGCAACGATTACGACCTTTGTTGATACTACATTTAACACAACAAATCTTTGTACTCTAGATCCAAGTCAAGCGGGAGCAGCACTGGATACGGTATTTTCTGTTTTAGGTTGTGACAGCATATACAATGTAACGATTACGACCTTTGTTGATACTACATTTAACACAACAAATCTTTGTACACTAGACCCAAGTCAAGTGGGAGCAGTAATGGATACCGTATTTTCTGTTTTAGGTTGTGACAGCATATACAATGTAACGATTACGAGCTTCATTGATACTACATTTAACGTAAGTAATTTATGTACTTTAGATTCAAATCAGGCAGGGTCAGTGCTCGATACGGTGTTATCTTCACTGGGCTGTGACAGTATATACAATAGGATTACTACCCATCTAAGTTATTTGACAAATATTACAGATACTATCTGTGCAGATCAAACTTATAAGTTGCCGGGAGATTCTGTAGTGGATGGTCCTGGAATATATCAGGTAGTTTTAACTACAAGTTCAGGTTGTGATAGTACTTTTTTAGTAGAACTTACAGAAGTTCAGCCTAGTTCAATAGTAAATCCAATACCGGATACTACTGTATGTGAACAAGATGATGAGTTCATTATTGATATTTCGAGTTACAACGCTTTGAGCTTGGAGTGGGAAGATGGCAGTCAGTCTCCCTTGTATATTGTTCAAAATACAGGTGATTATTCTGTTCAGCTTACACAACAAACTGGTTGCGTGGTTTCAGATACCATTCGTATTCAATTTATTGATTGTATAAATGATTGTGGGTTTATTCTTCCTACAGGATTTAGCCCGAATGGAGATAATATGAATGATAAATTTAGTCCAGTAAGAATATGTGAAGATGATTTATCTCAGTTCTCTTTTGGAATATATAATCGCTGGGGTGAGTTATTGTTTGAAACCGAGGATCCTCTGGCATACTGGGATGGTACATTTTTAGGAAAGGCCCAGCCATTGGATGTTTATTTATTTTATGTAAACTTTACTTTTGATGATCAAGTCTCACCACAAACCATTACTGGAAATGTAACCTTAATCAGATAGCTTGCGGTTTGATTAAACCTCATCTATGTCCACTCTGATTAATGCGTCTTAATTTATTGATAATTTGCTTCCTTAAGTTCAATAATCTGATCAAACTTATTGTAGCTTTGCGAACTCAAAATGGACTCAATAACACAAATAATACTAGGCGCTGCGGCAGGGGAAGCTGTACTTGGTAAGAAAATTGGTAACCGAGCTATGCTATGGGGTGCGCTGGCTGGAACAATCCCGGATTTGGACGTACTCGGGGGCTTTTTTCTAAGTAGTATTGATAA
>JADHRO010000031.1 GCA_016777395.1 Chitinophagales bacterium
ATTGTTGAAGTTGAGAACGGCTACTGATAACAAACCAGCGCTTACAGCAGGCAAAATCACGGTTATCTCAAGGCTCTTGCTAAAAAGGAAAAAACTTCCAATAACTCCGACCAAACCAAAAAATAAAAAAACAAAAAAATCTCCTAAGCCATTATATCCATAAGGCTTTTCGCCCATCGTATAGCTTATAGCTGCAGCAATTGCAGCAATGCCAATGAGTAGAAAAATTAAAAAATATACTCCATTTTCTCTAAATGCTGAGAACAATAAAGCAAGTCCACTTAGCAGTGATAAAAAGGAAAAAAGTACTACAGCTTTTAGCATCGCCTTTTTTGATATTTCTCCACTATAAACTGCTCTCGAAGGCCCTATTCGCTCTTCATTATCTTTTCCTGATATTGCATCGCCGTAGTCATTGGCATAATTAGACAAAACTTGTAAGCAAATAGTAGTTGAAACTGCCAAAGTAAAAATTTGCCAAGTAAAAAATCCATGATAAATAGCTGCAGCTGTCCCAAAGAAAATACTGGATAGTGCTAAGGGTAAGGTTCTCAAACGAGCAGCGGAAATCCAGACCTTTAAATCCATAATTACAAATTATATTGTTTAATGATGCCTGCTAAATCTTCTGGTGTATCTACAGAATTGCTGTCGTGATTAGTAAAGCCTAAATGGATATTATATCCATTCTCTAGCCATCGCAACTGTTCCAAATTTTCAATTCTTTCTAAAGGTGAGCTAGGTAATTTTACAATTTCATTTAAGACCCCTGTGCGATAGGCATACAAACCAATGTGCTTATAATACAGTGAGGAAGAAGCTTCCTTATGAAAGGGAATTGGCGCTCTTGAAAAGTATAAAGCCTTCTTATTTGCATCAAAAACGACCTTCACCACATTAACACTCTTCACTTCATTAACAAGCTCAATATGTTTTGCAAGGCTTGCAATTTGCACATCCTTTTGTTTAAAACAGGCGATTAATGTGTTTAGGTCACTTGGATTAAAAAAGGGTTCATCTCCTTGAATATTAACTACTATTTTCGGCTGAGTACTTAAATTGCTCACCAATTCAGCACAACGAGACGTTCCATTTTGATGGGAATCTGCTGTCATTTGAACTAAGCCCCCAAAGCTTTCCACTTCATCGGCAATTTCTTTATTATCCGTAGCGACATAAACAGCATCCAAAAGTTTAGATTTTTGCGCTTGCTCATACACTCTGCGAACCATAGACTTCCCTCCAATATCCACTAAAGGCTTACCCGGAAATCGAGTTGAAGACATGCGAGCGGGTATGACACCAATTACTTCCATTAAGTTCTTACCGCTTTAACAATCAGGTAGGCGCCTTGTTGCTTGATTACTTTAACCCTCGTACCATGCAATAAATACTCTCCATCACTTTGAGCATCATATTGTACATTGTCAATTTCAATTTTTCCCGCTGGACGCAAGTCAGCAAGCACAAGGCCCTCTTTGCCTTCAAGTTTTTTCTCAGAAAATGCACTGATAACAAATCCTTCCTCTTTATGCTGCTCAGTTGCTAGCATAAGCCGCTTGAATAGACCAGTACTGGCTATATTGTTGCTCGCAAATATAAGTAAGAGGACCCCAAAGACCATAACACTAGAAACCATTAAGAAAGCTGTACCAATTTCTGAAGCAGGGACAAATGTAAAATCAAATCCATCAATATTCTTTAATAAGGCTAAAGCCAAGCTAATTATAACGGCGGCAATTCCAGTAATACCGGCAACCCCAAATCCTGGAATGAAAAATACTTCCGCGATGATTAAGCCAATACCAGCTACGAATAAAACAAGCTCCCAGTTTGCAGCAAAACCTTCCAGATAAAGTGGGGCAAAATATAATATTGCAGCAAGTACCGAAGCTGCCAATGGAAAACCTATTCCAGGAGATTGTAATTCAAAATATACCCCCCCCAATAAAAGTAAAAGCAGCACACCAGACACCGCTGGTTTAACCAAAAATTGAATAAGCTTTTCCGTACTTGAAACCTTATGTTTAATAACTGTTGGATTCTCCAGGCCCATTAAATCATATACTTCCTCCAAACTCTCCGCTTTGCCCTCACAATATCCATTCTTGAGTGCGTCCTCGACAGTAAAGGTTATAATTTCTCCTTCCTTAGTTACACCCTTAATAATCATATTAGGGTTCACCATACCTTCTGCAATATCAGGCTCCCTATTACCAGCCTCTGCTGTGGCGCGCATTTTATTCCGCATGTATGATTGATACTTCTCTTCAGCATAAGAGCCATCCTCGCGCACTACCGCAGCAGCACCAATAGTGCTTCCCGTTTGCATATAAATACTGTCGCAGGCAATGGAGATAAGCGCTCCAGCACTAGCAGCGTTATTACGAATAAATACTATTGAAGGAATTGGACATTGCATCAACTTAGTTCTTATACTGTCTGCATCCGTTACCAAACCACCATAAGTATTAAGATCTAAAACCAAAAAATCCACATTTTGCTGGATTGCTTCTTCAATGGCACTTTGCGTTATTCGAGTAGCCCCTGGACCAATCTCATCATGGATTTCAAAAAGATATACCCGTTGATTATCTAATTTTTGCGTTTTCACACCTTCCGCTTGCTGCAGGGTATCGGTAGAAAACAATGAGTCCCTATTTTGAGCATATCCAAATACCATGCTCATTAAAATATACGTTAATATTAGATAAGGTGGATATTTCATTTGTGCAAATTCATCATTATGGTACGATATTGGAATATATTTATCAAAAATAAGTAAATCTTGAGTTTATGAAAGCAAAATTGAGTTTATTATTCGTAGTTTGTTTCTTTTCATTTAGCGCGATTGCGCAAATGGTTACAGAAGAAATGTCACATAAAGTCGAGCCTGGTCAAACACTTTATTTTATTTCAAAGAAATACGATTTAAGTATTGATGATTTAAGAAAATCAAATCCTGTTATCGAAGATGATTTAATCATTAAACCAACGCAGGTTCTAGTCATTCCAGTCAAAAACGAGCCTACTAAACTTGATGACAGTGCATATAAAATCCATGTCATCAAAACAAAGGAGACTCTATTCTCTATTTCTCAGATGTATAATATTGAGATCAGCGAGTTAATTCGCCTAAATAATTTAGAAAATGCAAGTATTGACATAGGTCAAGAATTAAAAGTCCAAAAACTTGATGTAAACGATGCAGCCATCTATACAAAATCAACAAGGATAGCTGGAGAAGGTTCCGAAAACGAAATTAAAAAAGAAAAACCTAATCAGCAGGAGTTTAATGAGGACGTATTATTATACAAACAATTGTTTGATAGCTATGACACCGGGGGTTATCAAATAAACCAAGATAAAGGAATAGGAAATTATCTAGATGGAAGTAGCAGTGGAGCTTATCTTGCCATGGTAAACAATGTAACTGCAGAGCAAATCATTAAGGTGCGGAACTTGATGAACAATAAGGTAATTTACCTGAAGGTCGTAGGACCTGTTTCAACAAAAGATGCAGATAAAAACATTACTATAAAAATTTCAAAATCTGCAGCCAACGATTTGAATATTATTGAAAATCGATTTTTAGCAGAATGGACCTGGTATTCCCGACCTCCTCAAGAAAATGAGGCAGAAGTTAAACCATCAACTACATTTGATGATTTTTAGCTAGTTTCGTCGTATGAAGTATTCGCTAAGAGATGAAAAGTCCAGCAGAAGTGAAAAAGCCCTGCTTATACTATCTGGTTTTTTTATAGCATCATTAGTCCTGACCAATTTAATCGCGGGAAGATTTTTTACACTAGAAATTCCATTCTTAGGCATAAGTTGGGCGCTTTCTTCTGGGATTATTGCATACCCGATTACCTTTTTAGTCACGGATGTTATTTCTGAAGTGTTTGGAGAAAAAAGAGCAAAAACGCTGGTTCTAGTAGGATTTCTAGTTAGTGTATTTACGGTGCTCATTATCTTGCTTAGTATCAAGTTACCCATCTGGGAAAACTCTCCAGTGGATGGAAAATCATACGATACAGTCTTTGGACTTGCACCGGGTATTGTGTTTGGTTCGATGATCGCATACCTATCTGCTCAATATATTGACGTGCAGTTATTTGAATTTTGGAGGAGACTCACCAAAGGCAAGCATTTATGGTTAAGAAACAATGGCTCGACCATACTTAGCCAGCTCATTGACACCAGCCTTGTTGTTGTCATTGCACTAGTGATTTATCCTAAGTTCACTGGCACTTCAGAAGCCATTAGCTCTAAAGTAGCTTTAGAAATCATTATTGGTCAATATATCTTTAAAGCCTGTATCGCTATTATTGATACCCCACTAATATATTTTGCGGTTAATCGATTGAACAGATACTTGAATAAGGAGAACTAATCTATTTCTTAAAGTTGATGCGATGCAATAGCGGAACACCCACTCCTATTGATGCGCCGGCTCCGTATCCAATAAGTACATCCGTCCAAAAATGCTTACCCCCTCGAACCCTTAAAACTGCAGTTGCCATCGGTAAAACACCAGCTAAAATCCAAACCAAGGGTTTTAGTTTAGAATCGGGGTAATAGTGTTGATGCATCATGGCAAATGAAAAACTCATAGAGGCAACTGATGAAGTGTGTCCACTATAAAATGATTGACTTGACCCCTTATCCAATTTCTTTTCTAAAGGAGCATCAGAATTGTAAACATATGGTCTTTTTCGTTGAACTAATTCTTTGGTCAAATAAGTAATTCCCGTATTCAATAAAAATACTTCAGCAGAAATTGCAGCGATTGTTCCAAAATCTTTTCGACTTCTTTCACCAGCTAAAAACAGTAAGGGAGTTCCCATATTGGCATACAGTAAGGCATCACTCCAATGAGCCGCTTTTGGATTCCAATTAAATGTCGCACCTCGATCAAATTTACCCACATCCATCCTATTCAAATCCATGATATCTTCTAATTGCAGTGCATCTCTTTTTCTCTCATGAATAAATCCACCTAATGCAGTAGCAGCGCCGACAGTAATTACAGGAATGTCAACTGCAAAACTAAAATTATAGGGCGATTGAGCAAAAATACCTGAATAAGCAATAATTAATAAGATAATTAATGATCGATGTTTCATTTTATTTAATATTTTTAGAACTAATTAATTGATCTGGTGACCAAATTAAGTCTTTTTTGTTTAATTTCTCTTCTTTTGCCTAGCGCTGACGGAGTAAATATCTCCAAGTTTCAATCGCTTCTATATGTCGGTATAAATAAGAAAAATAGGCATATGCGAGAGGGTAAGCATCCAGTTTTATTGGCTAAATTTTACAGTTCAAATGAAGCGACTTCTATTCATGAAAATATGCGCAAATATTATCGTGCCTTATGGAATGATTCTATTAAATTTATGGAAATATTAAACAATTTTTATAATAAGCTATATTCCTGTCAAGATAAATTCAATTAGATTATGGGAGCACCTAAGGTAAAAGCCACATCAACAGCTAAACAACTTCAAGCATTTGAGAAGCACTTACTCAATGACCTTCATGCATTAAATAAAATGCTAAAGGAAGGAATGTTTGAAATTGACAAAACACGAATTGGAGCTGAGCAAGAGTTTTGCCTCGTTGATAAACATTATAAACCAGCCGGGAAAAATATTGAAATGATGAACCTGCTAGAAGGTAATCCTCTATTTACTACGGAGTTGGCCCGTTTCAATATGGAAATTAATGCAAGCCCTCAGATCTTTTCAAAGAACTGCTTATCCATTATGGAAAAAGAAATACTGGATAATCTGGATGCAGCGCATCAAGCTGCAGATAGTCTCGGTATAAAAGTAATACTTACGGGAATTCTCCCTACTCTTAGGAAATTTGATTTTTCTATGCATAATCTAACTCCTTATGAGCGATACTATGCATTATGCGAATCAATAAACAAGTTGCGCGGTAAAAACTATGATTTAAACATTAGTGGTATTGATGAGCTCTTTTCCGAGCACGACTCACCTTTAATTGAAGCAGCGAATACAGGATTTCAAGTGCACTTGCAGATTAAACCTGATGAGTTTGTAGATATGTACAATATTTCCCAAGCCATAACGGCTCCTGTGCTAGCCAGCGCAACAAACTCCCCGATCTTGTTTGGCAAACGATTATGGAAAGAAACGCGTATTGCCTTATTCTCCCAATCTGTAGATACCAGAAATCATAAGGAACATGCAAGAGAAATGAGTCCAAGAGTGACATTTGGCGATCACTGGTTGGAAAAATCAATTCTAGAAATTTATAAGGAAGATATTGTCAAATACCGAGTCTTGTTAAATACAGAAATCAACGAGAATGTTTTTGAAAAATTAGAGACAGGAACCGCTCCTGATTTAATGGCCCTAAAAGTACACAATTCAACCGTATATAGATGGAATAGAGCATGTTACGGTATTAGTGAAGGGAAAGCTCATCTTAGAATTGAAAACAGGGTACTCCCTGCTGGTCCTACTGTAAAAGATGAAATGGCTAATGCTGCATTTTGGTTAGGATTAATGGTAGGTGTACATGATAAATACGGAGATATCACCCAACGAATGGATTTTGATGTTGCCAAAAATAATTTCTTAAAAGCCTCCGTTCATGGATTGGACACGAAGCTATTTTGGTTAGATAATAAAAGTTATGCTGCCAGTGATTTAATACTCCACGAACTCTTACCTTTGGCTAAGGCTGGATTGAAAAAACAAAAAGTAAATAATGCAGAAATAGAAGAATATTTAGGTATTATTGAGGCGCGTGTTCAAAAAGTACGTACCGGATCATATTGGCAATTAAAATCCTTTAATAAATTAATTAAAAGTGCAACAAAAGAAGAAGTATTGGCCGCGATAACGGCGTCAACTATTCAAAACCAAAAACATAATATACCCGTGCATAATTGGAAATTAGCTGAACTAGATGATAATAAAGATTGGAAACCAAGTGAAGTTTTTGTGGAGGAATTCATGACCACTAAGGTCTTTACAGCTAAACAAGAGGACATTGTTGAATTGGTTAGTGAGATGATGGATTGGCAAAAAATTCGTTATGTAGCTGTAGAGAATAAAAAAGGAAAGCTAGTGGGCTTGGCAACGTCAAGAATGATGTTGCGAGCGTATATGAAACATATACATCAAAAAGAAAAGCTTCCTTTAAGTGTGGGTGAGGTAATGATTAAAGATCCTATGACAATTCATCCGGGAGCGAAATTTACCGAAGCAATGGATATCATGACTAAATATCAATTTGGATGCCTTCCCGTTGTAGATGATAAGAATAATTTAGTAGGAATGGTGACAGAAGCTAACTTCCTAGTAATTTCTAAAAACCTATTTGATAAGATTAAGTAAATTAGAAAATATGTCTTATTCCTCCTAAAAAGAGTTGTCACAGCAAATAGATAGTGATTTAAAAGCTAAACATCTATGCTTGGACGTTCTTGCTACGCATAATGCGTGATTCGATATCAGCCAACTCACCTTTTGGAATTGCGCCAATTAATCCTTTCGTATATGTGTTCTGTGGGTTGTTGTATATATCATCGGCTAAGCCCATCTCCTCAATCTTACCTTGATTCATTACAATCATTCGATCGCTCATGAATTTTACCACGGATAAATCGTGAGAAATGAAAATATAAGTAAAACCAAATTCTTCTCTGAGGTCGAGCAATAGATTCAGCACCTGTGCTTGCACGGATACATCAAGAGCAGAAACCGATTCATCACATATAATAAAACGAGGGTTCAAGGCCAGTGCACGTGCAATACAAATACGTTGACGTTGGCCTCCACTAAACTCATGAGGATATCTATTGAAATGTTTAGGATCCAATCCTACCGTGCTCAAAAGACTTTCTACTTTCTCTTTTCGTTGTTTTTCATTGCTAAACACACCATGAACAGTCATGGGCTCTTGAATAGCTCCACCAATAGTCATCCGTGGATTTAAAGATGAATACGGATCTTGAAAAATAATTTGCATATCCTTGCGCAGTTCGGTCAAATCTGCACTATTCATTTTTAAAATGTCTCTACCCTCAAAAAGAACTTCCCCACCATGTGCAGGCGCTAGGTTTAATATCGTTCTGCCCAAAGTGGTTTTTCCGCATCCAGATTCACCCACCAATCCCATAGTTTCTCCAGGATAGACATTAAAACTTACATCATCTACAGCCTTAACCCAAGAGGTAGTTTTTCCAAAAAAGTTTTTGGTAGTAGGAAACCATGTTTGAAGATTCCTAACTTCTAAGATGGGTGTTTTAGCTTTTAAGCTTTCCATTCTTGCCTTCGTCGCACTTTCAGATACGACAACTTTGCTAATTGCATCTTCAACTGAAGTACTCAATTCAGTAATACTTCCATCGGCTTCCACTTTCATAAAATCCTTGACTGTTGGAAGTGTGCTCAAGCGCTTCCCCAGGGGAGGTCTGCATGCCAACAAAGATCTCGTGTAGGGATGTTTCGGACTTTTGAAAATATCTAGTACTGAACCTGTTTCGACAATATTACCTTGATACATTACTATAACACGATCCGCTATTTCTCCAATTACGCCTAAATCGTGAGTAATGAAAATGATTGAACTTTCTAATTGCATGCTCAAGTCATTCATTAACTCTAGTATTGTTTTCTGAACGGTCACGTCCAATGCCGTAGTCGGCTCATCTGCAATTAATATATCAGGATTACAACTCATTGCCATAGCAATCATCACCCGCTGCTTTTGACCACCTGATAGTTGATGAGGATATGCATCAAACATGCGAGGTGGATCGGGTAACTGAACCTTCTCAAACATCTCTAAAGTTATTTCTTTAGCCCGTTTCTTATCCACTTTTTGGTGAAGTAAAATCGCTTCCATTACTTGATCGCCGCAAGTAAACACAGGGTTAAGTGAGGTCATTGGTTCTTGAAAAATCATTGAGATATCATTCCCTCGAAATTTTCTCATTTCATCTTCTGAAAGTTTAAGCAAATCAATTTGCTGACCATCTTTAGTGTGATAGATTACTTCACCTGAACTAATTTTTCCAGGTGGCGATGGAATCAATCGCATGATCGATAATGAAGTAACCGATTTACCTGAACCCGATTCGCCAACAATACCGACAGTTTCTCCTCGATAAAGCGTGAAACTTATTCCCTTTACAGCCTTAACACTTCCTTCATCAGTATTAAACTCTGTTACTAAATTTTTTACTTCTAACAATAGCTTTTTTTCACTCATCTCTTCTGATGTTTTTAAGCCTCAATAACCCTGAGGTTTATTCTGCGTCTAAAATAATGTTTATTTATTTATTTATTGAAAATTGCCCAATTTAACATTTTCTCCATATGGCTCTCCAAAGATAATTCCTTTAAGACTTCTTCAATATCCTCAAATGAGATTTTTTCTTTATCAAATTTCAAAATGGCTTCATACCATACCGCAGGAGCAAGTGAATCTAAAACCAGCCCTCTATTGGAATTAACAAACTCCTTAGCGCCAACTCGATCAGAAATGATTACTGGCACTTTAGCAGCAAAGGCTTCTGTTATAATTTGACCAAAAGGTTCGTAAACTGCGGGGTGAAGTAAAACATCAACTTGGTGATAGATAGCTCCCATGTCCTTAACAAAGCCAAGTGATACAATTTGAGGATTAGAACTTTTAAATGAAGTACCCGCGACTAAGAGCTTATAATTCTTTGGCAACTCCTTAAACACTGCTATCAAAGTATCTAGGCCCTTCCGTTTATGACTTGTGGATACAAGCAAAAATATCTTATCCTCTTTTGACCATCCATTTCGCTCACGAATAGATACATCCCTTGTTGAAGTTTCAAACATTGAAAGCCTAATAGGAGGATGTAAAACCCGAACTTTATTGGGGGCGATACGGTAAAGATTGATTATTTCATCTTTAACCATTTTGGAGCAGGCATATATAACTTTTGCATTATTAAAAGCTTTTCTATCCAAATAGAGTTGAACTAAATCCACAATAGTGCTAAACTTCGCACCTTTTGCTTGTAAATATCCCTTATGTGTACTTGGAGCAATCACATGATTTTGGCGAGAAGTTCTCTCTAAGGCCAGAATAAAATCAAATTCATTTAGACCGATAATCTGCTTCAGTTTTTTATCAAAAAAGAAGTTGCGAATAGGTTTAGGAATTCTTTTAAGATTCAGATGATGAATATGTAAATTTGCTGGTGGAGATATATCAGGTGAAATTTTTGAAGTGAACAAATGCACTTCGTCACCTCTATTTATAAAATAATCGATATAATTAAAAAGTCTAGTTTCTAGTCCTCCCTTATAAATATATCGAATATGAATCAATGCAACCTTCATTCTATTTCCAAAAATAAGCAATGTCTTACACTTGATCTTGCGTATTAAGTTTTATTATCATCGTTGATTGAAATATTACTTATTTTTGGTTTAAACAAAGTTTTGAAAGATTTATGAAAACTGCCAGAGAAATTATTTTTTCCTTAGAGGATCGCTTTAAACCAGAAGAGGTAGATGACGATTTAAGCATCCTTTTTCATTTCGACATAAGTGGAGATAATGGAGGACAGTTCTCTGTAAAAATTGAAGATGAGACCTGTAATGTAAGTGAAGGTTTAAGCGGAGAACCTAAATGCTTAATCAGCTGCGCAGAAGATGTTTATGCTGATATAGAGCTCGGGCAAAAAAATGCCCAAATGGCGCTTATGACTGGGGAAATAAAAATCAGCAATATCATGGCTATGATGAAATTCATTAATTGCTTCGATAAATTACATTAGCTATTACGGAACTAAAAGTTGCAAAGTGCCCTCGTCAGTAGAATTTCTTAATACGACGGTATATGTGCCGGATGCAAGATCATGGTTAATGATGTGGTTCTTACCTATCAAGTTTTTCTCCAAAACCAATCGCCCTAATTGATCAATAATCTGTAATTGAGTACCCTCAAATGTCAAATCTAGCATAAATTGATTTGAGCTTGGATTTGGGTATAACTTAGCCATTGTGCTAAACTTATTTAGATTATCTATTCCAGTTACCTCTAAACTTGCATCAAAAATAAAACTACCCTCTTGGTTGAGCACCCAATTTTCGGGATCTACACGGACCGCATAGATTTCTTTGTCGATATCAAAAACATAAGCTTGTTCGTTCAGTGAGTGCATCACATAAATAATGGTATCCGTGTTATCCATAAATTCTATCTCAATCTCAAGAGCACTTTTGAAAAACGGAGTGACAGAAGGAGTGGATGTGGTTTGACTTAGTTCCACAACAATTTGATTACCCGCTTCATTAAATCTACCATTGTAGGTCGGATAACCTTCTCCATAATACCAATGCGCCAAAAAGTCAGTCATTGAAACTCCCGAAACGGATTCAACTATACCAATAAAATCCTCTGCATTAGCTGTAGAATTGGCATAGGTATTTTGATAGCTTTTCATTGCTTGAAAAAACAAGGCATCATCATTAACCCAATGCCTTACCATATGAACCAATGCTGATCCCTTATCATAAGATAAGCGAGAATTGAAAATCCTGCCATCATTATCTTGGCTTGCCACTGGAACAAATACGCTTCCTCCAGGCTGACTCATCACGTCGGCATGAACTCCAGCCATTCTTTGTTGGGCACTGTTTTGATTCAAGCTTTGATAAAATAAGTATTCACTGTAAGAAGCAAAACCTTCATTAACCCATATATGGCCCCAATCCGAGCAAGTAACATTATCGCCAAACCACTGATGCCCCAATTCATGAGCAGTCAAACCAGTTTCAAAAAAACCTTGGGTAGTCATGGTTTGGTGTTCCATACCTCCACTTAAGGGAGCCATGCAATGCCCGTATTTTTCATCTCTAAAAGGATACAAGCCATACAAATCTGAAAAAACATATAACATGTCCGCTGTCAAATCAATATCGCTTTCAAAATTTGATAAGGTAGCTGGATTATCATATATAAAATTTTGAACATACACACTATCCAATGTTCCTGGTAACGGAGCCATAAAACTGTAATCAATATAAGGACCGACTGCAATCGACATGAGGTAATAGGCTATTGGGTGATTGTGTTTCCATTCGAAGCGTGTCTTGTTTCCTGGAAGACTAACTTCCTGCTGTAAAAGGCCATTTGAACCTCCTTTCAATCCATTGGGCACCGTCAACCAAACTTCACTAGAATCTATTTTATCTGTGAGAACTTGTTTTACCGGCCACCAGGTATACGCCGAAAATGGTTGGCTTAATGTCCAAGTTACATCAGCACCCCAACTTGGTGATTGATCATTAAAAATTCCACCAAAAAATCCTCCTCCACCAGGTGGATTACCCTTGTAGAAAACCTCAACAACGACATCAGTACCTTGGCTAAGATTGCTTGATGGAAAAATCTGTAGCTCATCGCCAGTTCTATTCGTAGGAGACAAAACCCCATTTATTTTTGCAGAATCAACATTCAAGGAACCTGCTAATTCTAAAACAAAAACATCCAAACTAAATGCCGTAACTATAGCATTTAAGGTAGCATGTCCGCGATTAATGGTGGTGCTAGAATTATCTATATCCAAATCCAACTTTACATAATGAACATCATATTTATCCTGACCGCTTAATCCCTTCTCCCCGGACTTGTGTCCTGGAAAATTTTGCATCTTGTGTTTGGCGCATTCATGCACTCGAACTTCTTGAGTAAAAATCGTTTGAACACCCAATAATAAGATGAGTAAATAGTTGAATTTTTTCATGAATCATTTGTTATTTAATAGTTAAACAAAGATAACCTATCTAATTGTTTAAACTAAGATTTATTTTGAAAGAATAATTATTGGTTGGATGCAGGGGATTACCTTCGGTGATCCCTTGCACGCCATGTTGAAAAAATAAAAGCTTGCTATTTTGAATAACAAAGCCCTGCATTTGTGCAAGGCTTTTCTTCTTATTTGTGGGCGATGAGGGATTACCTTCGGTGATCCCTTGCACCCCATTTTGAAAGAATAAAAGCCTGCTATTTTCGATAGCCTATAGTCTTTATTATTCAAAAACGTTCTCGAATGAATTCGGTTCGCTTTTGAATAACAAAGCCCCGCACTAGTGCAAGGCTTTTCTTCTTATTTGTGGGCCTCTCGCTCCATAGTTCGAACTTTTTAAAAGAACTATTGAAGCCGTAACCTTCCTTGATTCTATTGCGTAATAGATAGCAACTCAAAAATTACGCCTATAGCAATACATATACTTTTTTATTAACCTTAAAATTATTTTTTATGAAAAAGTTAATGTTATGTCCAATCCTTTCAATTCTATTTTTTAACGCTTATTCTCAAGACACGACCTGTACTTATTTCGTGGGTAATGAAGTGTATGAATTCAACTATCAAACAAGTGAAATAATATATGAGAAAACTCATAACTCTGGACTATATACTATAAAGGTAAAAGATGGAGATGTGCTATGTTTAGATTTTAGCGATACCATTGCTTGTACAAGAAAAATTGTGACAACTTACTCTGATGGAGAGGAAGATATTGCACACCTAAATGCAAATAGTAAAGTATATTATTCTCAAGACTCCATACTTAGAGTACAAGTTGGTAGACCAGAGTATGAATAAAGTATTGAGGACTTAAAAACATAAATTATGAGATATATATTATCAATACTATTATTTCTGCCAATAATCAGCTATTCACAAGCGGATAAGCTAAAAGCTGTTATAATTGTTGGGGATCTACAAGATGGTACTGTTTCAGCAATTGAAGAAATGGAAGAGATTCATTCATTTTTTAAAAGTAAAAATGTTAGTGTCAGTACATTTTATCACCCTCATTTTTAATTATAAATAAAATGAAAAAACCAATCAGAATACTAGAAGCCCCTTTTTACCTATTGGTAATAGCAATGGGGTGCATTGAACATTCATATCCTTTATTTATATTTCTTACACTTGTATCAATTGCTAGATTAATAGTAAATGTTACAACAGATGAATTTATCT
>JADHRO010000032.1 GCA_016777395.1 Chitinophagales bacterium
TAAATGAAAGGAATCTATTTGCCCCAATATTGGTCTTCCAGCAGAGCCACTTGGTTCTCCATCGTCGTTGGCTCTAAAATTATTTTTATCAGTCCCTATTCGGTAAGCATAACAATGATGACTTGCTTTTGGGTGCAGCACTCGAATCAATTCTAAGGACTGTTTTAAATCATCGGCATTATAGCACGGGAATGCAAATGCTAAAAACTTAGAAGCTTTGTCTTCAAAGTATCCTTCACTTCGAATAGATATGCTAAAATAAGTGTTCAAGTGACATTAAAATTATGGAGAGAACAGCTAAGATAAAACCGATAATATTTTTCCGATTTAAACGCTCCCCAAAAAACAGCAAAGCAAACAACGTGGATGCAACAACTATTCCGACATTATTTATTGGGAAAACTGCGGCACTATTATTTATATAATAATTCAGTGCCTTGAATAGGAAATAGATGGAAAAATAGTTGGGAATGCCTAAACATATTCCTGCTAGAATGTTTCGTAAAGTGAAATTGTTTTCTCCCTTTTTTAGGTCATGCATAAGGGCTGCTATCAAGCCTAAAGTCGCCGCAGTTAAAAACAAGATGATTAAAAATGCTTCAAATCCGCTTTCTTGAAAAAATCGCTTTTCGGTAAATTGAACAATGGCATCGCATACACCACTTCCCACAAATATGACTAATGGAAGTATGATTAACCATTTCCTACTGCCCACTTCATGTTCATCTTGCTGATCTTTAATAGAGCTTAACACAACAGCAACAACAGTTAGCAATATAGCAAAGACTTTAATACTAGAAATTGGTTCGTGATATAAGGTAAAGGCTAAAACAATAGGCAGTACATATCCTAGTTTCATAGCAACTGTAGCAACACTTATTCCTAATACTTGGGTGGTTCGACCGATGAGGAAGAATAATGATATAAACAGACTTCCAAGAATAAGTGCATAGTAATACCAAGAAGTATAGCTAGTAGATACGACTTCCCAATCTTGAACAAAAGGGAAACCTACTACAATCGCGGTGAAATAGTTTACGACTATTGCATGAAAGGTGCTAATTTCAAATCGTTTAAACGATTTGAAAATAAGCATAATAGCAGTTGAGCTTAAAATACTGAGTAATAACCAAATCATGAGTTATTTTTTAAAATTTTAACTTGGTCTTCCAAAATTTGATAATTAGCGAATAATTCACCTGCTATATCAGGAGCAAGTATACCCTTGCTTAACGGATTTTGCCCAATTATAATTTTTGCTTCATCCCAAAGGTTCAAATCTATAAATTGCTGAAGGGTGAATGCCCCACCTTCAATGAGCACCGAGTGGATATTCTCAAGATGTAATTTGTTCAATACTTGCTGAAGGACAGGGTGTTTGTTGTCTAGCTGTATATATCTTTTGTTAAGATAGGAAGCAGAATTCTCATAACTGAAAACATATGTAGGCAACTTATCTTTTAATACTAGTTTATCTTTGTCTATCGGATCTCCCGTATTAATAACTAATCGAATGGGGCTCTTTCCTGCAACAAGGCGATTGTTTAATTTCGGATTGTCAATTTGGATGGTTCTATCACCGACTAAAATCGACATTTCATCTCGTCTCCAGCTATGTACAAGTGCCTTGGTCTTGGCATTTGAAATCCAATATTGCTCTTCTTTTAAGGGAGCAAAAATACCTGCTTGAGATTGCGCCCATTTTAAGGTGATGTAGGGGCGTTTTTTTTGGTGAAAAGTAAAAAATCGTTTGTTTAATTCCAGCGCTTCTTCTTTACAAACTCCTTCGATAACTTTTATGCCGGCCGCTTTAAGTTTTTCTATCCCTTTTCCCTCTACTAAGGGGTTAGGGTCACTGCAAGCGATTACTACGGTAGATATTCGCTCTTGAATAATTAAATCGCTGCATGGTGGAGTTTTGCCGAAATGCGAGCAAGGTTCTAGACTAACATATAGAACGGAGGATTCCGGAATATTTCCCTGCTTAGATTTCGCGTCTTCAAAGCAATTGACTTCACCGTGAGGACCTCCATAAGGGGAAGTATACCCCTCCCCAATGATTCGGCCTTCATCAACCAAGACCGCTCCGACACTTGGGTTAGGCGCAGCATCCGCTATACCTAATTTGGCAAGTGCTAAGCAACGTTTCATGAATACTTCGAAATTCATGCTTCAAATATACATGGATTACCTGCAATTTATTACGAATTCTAAATAGCAAATTGAGAAAATGTAAATCATTCCTTTAATGGAATTTGTTTTTAAAACTTTCTAGTACATTTGTGTAAAACCAGCTAAAGTGAAATTTGATACTAAACATTTGAAACATAAGCTTCTTTTGCAGCTATATAAAAACATGCTTTTTTCTCGAATGATTGAAGAGAAAATGCTCAAATTATTAAGGCAAGGACGGATATCAAAATGGTTTAGCGGCATAGGTCAAGAAGCTATTTCAATCGGAGTAGCAAGTGCCTTAGAAGAGGATGAATACATTCTTCCGATGCATCGAAACTTAGGGATATTTACCTCAAGGGGAATACCCTTCGCCAAGTTATTCAAACAATGGCAGGGTAAAAAGAATGGGTTTACCAAAGGAAGAGATCGAAGTTTTCATTTCGGCACCAATGAACATCACATTGTAGGAATGATTTCACATTTAGGTCCACAATTAAATGTTGGAGATGGTATTGCATTAGCCTCTAAACTAAAAGCAGAAAAAAAAGTGACGGTAGCTTTCACGGGCGACGGCGCAACGAGTGAAGGTGATTTCCATGAAGCATTAAATATTGCAGCAGTATGGGACTTGCCGATCATTTTTGTTATTGAAAACAATGGTTACGGTCTTTCAACCCCAAGCAATGAACAATTTAAATGCAATAAACTTTCGGATAAGGGTATTGGTTATGGTATTCCTTCTATCACGATAGATGGAAACAACGTGGTGGAGGTTTATGAAACAATAAGAAGAAATGCTGAAGAAATAAGAAACAATCCACATCCGGTATTAATAGAGTGCAACACCTTTAGAATGCGGGGACATGAGGAAGCCTCTGGAACAAAATATGTTCCTCAAGAGTTGTTTGAGAAATGGGGTGAAAAAGACCCATTAAACAATTTTGAAGCTTTTTTAGTGCAACAAAAACAACTGACCCAAGCCAATATTAAGGACTATAGAAAAGAACTAAGTGCCTTAATTGAGGATGGCTTAGATGAGGCATTTGCTGAACCAGAAATTATACCGAATTTAGATGAGGAGATTCGCGATGTATTTAAGTCACATAGTCCTTCACTAATTTCACCTGCTTCGGTTTTGAAAAGTAAGAAGAGGATGGTTGATGCATTCTCTGATGGCTTGAGGCAGAGCATGGAGCGATTTGACGACTTGGTTATCATGGGGCAGGATGTAGCAGAGTATGGTGGAGTTTTCAAGATTACAGATGGTTTTGTTGACTCATTTGGAAAAGAGCGTGTCAGAAATACACCTATTTGTGAGTCCGGAATTTTAAGTGCGGCTTTGGGTTTGAGCATAAAAGGAATGAAAGCGGTCGTTGAACTGCAGTTTGCTGATTTCGTGACATCCGGTTTCAATCCGATTATAAATAACTTGGCTAAATCTCATTATCGATGGGGACAAAATGTAGATGTCACTCTACGAATGCCCACTGGCGCTGGGGTTGGTGCAGGTCCCTTTCATTCTCAAAGTAATGAAGCCTGGTTTTTTCATACGCCAGGTTTAAAAATTGTATACCCGAGCAATGCATATGACGCTAAGGGTCTCTTAACCGCGGCAATTGAGGACCCCAATCCTGTGATGGTTTTTGAGCATAAAGCGCTCTATCGAAGTGTGGAAGGCGAGATACCTGATGATTATTACACGCTTGAAATTGGCAAAGCAGCAGTTGCCGAGGAAGGTAACGATATATCCATTATCACTTATGGCTTTGGTGTTCATTGGGCAAAAGATTTGGCGAAAAAGTATCCGCATTTAAGTCTTGAAATTGTTGACCTTAGAACCCTGCTTCCGCTTGATTTTGACCAGATAGCGGAGAGCGTCAAGAAAACGGGAAAAGTGATCGTTCTGAATGAAGATTGTTTGACCGGTAGCATAGCTTCCGATATAGCAGCATGGATAGGTGAAAATTGCTTTGAATATCTAGATGGACCAGTCCGACGAGTAGGAAGTTTAGATACGCCTGTTCCTTTTGCAAAAGTGTTAGAGAGTCAATTCTTGCCGCAACAGCGTCTGGAAGCAGCAATACTTGAACTATCTACCTATTAATTTAACTATCCCTTTTTTGAATGACTTGCTCGTAGCGCTCGACATAACTGGGATTCTCTGTACCCATTAGTCGATCCCAAAATCTAAAGTATAGACCGTAATTTCCTTTAAAATACTGATGATGCATATTGTGGTGAACCGAAGTGTTTACGAGTTGAAATAAGGGAGTTTTTCTAAACCATTTCGGAATAATTTCATAACCTAAATGTCCATAAACGTTTATTAATAAACTTAATGATGTGAAAACCATGATCATTGAAATATGGATTGGGATCAGAAAAATTACCAGGATGATTATTAGCGATTCTAACACCGATTCACCTATATGAAATGCAAAAGATGCCCAAGGCGATGGGTTTACGGACAAATGATGCGTTTTATGCATCCATTTATATAAAGGTTCAATATGTAAAGTTCTATGCATCCAGTAGAAATACGTGTCATGAATGATGAGCGCAAGAACCACACTTAAGGGTAAATACCACAGGGGGTAATCATGAATATTTCCATACATTTGAGAGCGCCCCCCTATAGGTCCAAATTCTACAAATACAGCTATTCCAACAAAAATCAGGTTAGTTTGTAAGGAGTATAATACCTCTCTTCCAAAGTCCTTTTTCTCCGCTGATTTTTCTTGAATCTTATTTTTTTTAAAAAATTGCTTGAAAAGGATGTAGAATACTAGAAATGCAAATCCGGCAAACAATAAATATCTTAAAACAAAAACAGTCGCTAACTTTAATATTTGGGTGATTTCAATCATTGTTTAGTGAGTTTACAAATAAGCTTAAAAAATCCATATGAGATGTGTCAATGATTCACTTTTATTAACAAGATGTTGCTAGGGCTGGCATCCATGGCTAAAGGGAGAACTTGGATGTCTACAAAGTAAAGTCCATCTTCTACATCCTCTGGTGCATAGATCATTTCGGTAATCGTCGCATTTTTCCTTGGAGAATCTCCCGGATATTGCCAAAAGGTTTTATGCGCTAAAAGTTTACCTTCATCACTTTCCCTATCTACTGACGGTACATCTATCATAAAATGTTCAATACCCATTTCAATCAATAAGTCCATAGCCTGATATTCCATATAGCAGGGGTTAGTCCCGCTCCAATCTTTTATTTTATCTGAATAGGCATTGGGAAGTGTTCGAATAATCAAACAGTTTACATTTTCTTCAAATTGAATCTCTTTGATTTGCTCGTGGGTAATAAAAGAGTCTGTTTCACTGCTTCTAGGCTGAATACTTATTAATTGACCTAGGTGAAAATTGGATTTTAAACAATCCTTTATCATAAAAGGCTCTTTCGCTATATGGCCCACACATTCCGTATGGGTTCCATTTCCATGCGGGTTGATGAATACGTTTTTAAAATTCAGAATACCACCCTCCAACGTACTCCCGATCCATCCGTCAGTTCTCACCGGCTCAATATCTAAATCCGGCGAATAAAAAGCCTTGGGTAAATGATTCTTTCCATGAAAGGGAGTCGAGATTGAAATGGCTTGATTCAGGTCAATTTTATATACTGAACCGTTTAGGTTAATTATGGCTTTCATAGGTTTAAATTCAACTTTCTATAAATAAACTTGAAGCTATACCATCTGCATAAAATCGTCCCTCATTACTCAAGATTAGATTTTCAGGTGAGTTGTCAATCCAAGCAGGATTAACTTGCTTTAAGTGTTTTTCAAAATTAGAATAAAATTCGGGAAATTGTTCAATTAATGTGGCCTTGGAAATCCCCCATTGCGTTCGCATTCCTGTCATGAGGAATTCATTAAACTGATCCTTCCGACTAAGTTCCTCCTTGGTGTAAGTTTCAATACCCTTGCTTATTCCCTCGATGTATATTTTCAAATTAGATACATTCCACTGCCTGCTGGATCCATTGAATGAATGCGCTGCAGGACCAAGACCTAAATAAGTCCTGCCTTTCCAATAAGATGTGTTGTGTCTTGAATAGTTTCCATCTCTACATAAATTAGAAATTTCATAGTGCTGCCAATTCTCTTTGTCCGACCAGTTTTGCAAAAGCTTAAAGTGTTCTGATGCTAAATTATCATCTACATTTCCAACTTTTCCTTTTCTAATTTGATGATATAAAGGTGTACCTTCTTCTACTGTAAGGGCATAACTTGATAGATGGTTTACTCCGAGCTTGTTAACCATACTCAAATTGGCTAGCCACGATTTTTCTGTTTGAGTGGGTACACCATAAATCAAATCAAGAGAAAGATTTTGAAAACCAAACTGCTGTGCTTTTTCAATAGAATTTATGGCTTGATCTACATTGTGTGCCCGTTTCATAAATACTAAATCAATTTCTTGAAAGGATTGAGTACCTATGCTTAAACGGTTCACTCCAATTGACTTTAAGTCTTTTAATTTGTCACTACTTAAGTCATCTGGATTTCCTTCAAGCGTAATTTCTACGGAAGAATTTACGTCATAATTTTGAATAATTGCATCTAAAATTTTTAATATGGACTGACTACTAAGTATAGAAGGTGTTCCCCCTCCGAAGTAGATGCTTTCAATTTTTTCTTCTTTAACATAGTCGACTTGCAAAGAGATCTCCTGAAGAATAGCATCGAGATAATCTTTTAGAAAATAGCTAGAGGTACTAAAATAGAAATTACAGTAATTACAGGCTTGTTTACAAAAAGGAACATGAATGTATATACCAGCCATCGAATGTATTGTGTATTTTTGGAAATATTTTACAAAGTAAAGAGTTTAAATAATACTTGCATAGAAAAATTATACATACCGTTGGCATTTGCTTATTATTCATGTTTGCGTTTAGTCAAGAGTCTCTTTCTTTAGAATTAAACCAAACAGACGGAAATAGTCTGCCAAAGAGGTTTGCGCTGAGCGAATCATTTAGTTCTCAAGATGAAATAGAAGCTGAACTGCGAAAGCTTATCGATGGACTTAGAAAAGCAGCTTTCGTTACTTCTTCAATAGATAGCCTTTATTGTTCAGCGGAGCAAGTGTGTTTTGCAGATTTTTTCCTTGGTGAGCAATATAAATTAGTCCGCATTAATAATGGCAATGTTTCTCCTGATGTTTGGGATCAGATTGGTGCAGCTAAAAAAAGTGAAAATGTTTCGATTAGTCAATTGAAAAATATTGAGGAGCAGGTTCTTCGTTATTTTGAAAATCATGCATATCCCTATGCACAAGTCTGGGTAGATTCGATTCAATTGCTTGCGGGTGGTGCTGAAATGTCTTTATTTGTTGATAAAAAGGAAGCGATAGTTATTGACAGTATTGTGGTGCATGGCAATACTAGATCGCAATCGAAATTCTTACAACGATATTTGGGAATAAGCAAGGGTGATGGATACAATCAGAAAAAAATGGAAGCAATTCCGCAGAAGCTAAAACAGTTAAGCTATCTGAAAGCAGTTAAACCTGCTGCGCTTTATTTTACGCCAGGAAAGGTAAGCCTGCATGTCTACTTAGAAAAGCAAAAAAGCAATCAGTTTAATTTAATACTGGGGGTTCTACCTAATGACCAACTAAACGATAACAAAGTAACCATAACGGGAGATGGCAAGCTACAGCTGTTAAATTCATTTGGAGTAGGAGAAGAAATTTTTGCTGAGTTTAGACAGCTCAAACCAAGAACGCAAAACCTTGATTTGACATTTGCTTATCCATATTTCTTAAATTCACCCATCGGAATATACGGGGCTTTTAATTTATACAAGAATGATAGTCTGTTTATCGATATCAATACAGAGCTTGGACTTTTATATCAATTCGGTGGGCTCAATCAGTTGAAATTCTTTTACAATAACAAAAGTTCTAATATTCTTAATACAGATACCATAACTATTAAATCTAATGGAGCATTGCCAAATACCTTGGATATTAGAAATAATACCTACGGACTAAATCTTCAGTTACAGCAGTTAGATTATGTGCTAAATCCTCGAAAAGGATTCCAATTGAACTTGATCGGTGGAGTGGGGCTAAACAAAATCAGGGTAAATCAAAGTATTGCAAGTCTAACAGGATTTGATGGCATTCCATTGCAGTATAGTTATGATTCTTTGGATCTAAAGAAAATAAATTATTCTATAGGGTTTAAGCTGTCGCAGTTTCTCCCGATCGGAAAGCGAGGTACTTTTTTATTAAGGAATACATCTAAGTTTTATTTAGCAAAAGACATTCTAAATAATGAAATGTATAGAATTGGTGGATATCGGCTATTAAGAGGATTTGATGAAGAGGCAATTTATACGCCATTCTATTCTATCTTTACCAGCGAATTTAGGTTGCTTCTGTCGCAAAATTCTTACTTCAATGTTTTTACAGATATTGGTTTAGTTGAAGATGAAACGAAGGGTGCTCAATCTATAGATGTACCAATAGGTTTTGGTATAGGGCTTGCTTTAGAAACCAGAGGGGGTATATTTAGTTTGAGTTATGCCCTTGGGAAAAATTTAGATAATAAGATTGAATTCAGGAATGGCAAAATTCATTTCGGATTTATAAGTTTGTTTTAATGCGAATACTTTTTTTATTTTTTTGTTTAATATTTTGTTTTGTTCTTGATGGACAAAACCCGCCTGAAGAATTGCAGGAAGCAGCTGCATATTCAACATTACCTGACTCCTTTGCGGGTTTACCTTGCTTCAATCCTGAGGATATATCGATTCATAAGGAACGCTTGATTGGTCTAAGACCAGTGAGTTTAACGCGGGATTGGTATTTTTTCATGTCAGCCATATTTTCTTTGGTCATTGTTTTGGTTTATTTATCTTCTCGGGATGTGGTGAGAGCAAGTTTTAAATCGCTCATTAATTTCCAATATCATATACAATACAGTCGCACGGACAAGCAGAATAATTTGATTGTCCTGGTGGTTTATTATTTATTGTTTGTTATTGCCTTTGCCACAGTTGCTCATTTCGTTATACATACTTTCACATCATTAAAGGGGTCATTTATTCGTATTTTTTTGGCCAGCTTTGTATTTGTTGTTTGGGATTATGTTTCTTTCATTTTTTACGCTTTTTTCACTTCAAAATCTAAAATTATAGATTTGTTAAAGTCCATAAGTATTAGTTTTACTCCACTTTGGGCTTTATTAGGATGGCTTGCCATGCTTTTTGTTCTACTCACTTCACATGAAGTCGCTCAAGTATCTAGTTTGGTGGCCGCTATTATTTTAGGTCTCCTTCTACTTGTAAAGGAACTAAGAGTTTTAAGCGTACTCTGGCAGGAGAAAATGGACATCTTATCATTCCATTTTTTTGCTTACCTTTGCACTTTCAAATTTCTTCCACTAGTTATTTTAATTCGAATAGCTTTGAATTGATGGTAAAGAGGAGTGAGAAAACTTGGCAAGCGTAAAACCTTTCGTATTTCATGAAGAAAATCTCTAAAATTCTAATTTCGCAACCTGAGCCAGCATCAAGGTCTCCGTATTTTGCGGTAGCAAAAAAGTATGGTGCAAAATTGGTGTTCAATCCATTTATTGAAGTGGAGCGTGTCAGTAACAAAGAATTCAGGAAACAACGAGTAGATCTAAATAACTTTTCTGCAGTAACATTTACCAGCAGAAATTCTATGGATTTCTATTTTCAGATGATGGAGGAAATGCGCGCAACGGTGTCACAGGAGACAAAATATTTCTGTACCTCAGAGGCAATTGCCTTGTATCTTCAGAAGTATATTCAGTATAGAAAAAGAAAGGTGTTCTTTGCAAATGGGACATTCGAAGATTTTAAGACCTTGCTTCTTAAATATAAATCAAATGCTGGCAAGTTTTTGGTGCCCTGCCCAGATGTTCGAAACAACAAGCTCTCTAAATTCTTAACGGAGGAGCAATTCGACTTCAAGGAATGCATTATGTACAGAACAGTAAATGCTGATTTGTCTGAGCTAGATCTCGCTAAATTTGACATGATTTTGTTTTTCAGTCCACTTGGAGTTCAGTCTCTTTTTCAGAATTCACCTGAATTCAAGCAAGGTAAAATACACATTGCTGGTTTTGGCCCTAATACTTGTGTAAAGATAGAGGAAATGGGATTGAAGCTTAATCTCAAAGCCCCAATGCCGAAAGCGCGATCTATGTCTGCAGCTCTAGAAAGTTATTTAGGCGGATTGTAAAAAATTCTCACAAACTCTTCTAACTTTACTCTAAAGATTTAATCCTGAGAGTTCTCCTTTTACTTATACTATTTTTTGCGGCGTTTAAGCTTGAGGCACAACAGTGGGTACAGTTTAGTCAGAGTAGTAATTATGGCACTTTTTTAAATCCTGCATATGCAGGGCACAAGAGTGTTTTGAATGCAACCGTCGCCCATCGTAGTCAATATGTTGGATTGGGCACAAAAGCGATTGGCACACAATTTACAAGCTTTAGTTCACCTATTCAAAGTTCGAAGTTTGGATTGGGGTTTCGTATAGTCAATGACTTTATAGGTTTACAAAGATACACCAACATGGATCTTATTGCGGCTTATCATGTTTTAGACGGAAAAAATCGGCTGTCTGGCGGAGTTAATTTTGGTCTTGTTCAGTTTGGATTAAATGGTGCGGAGTTGACCGCTCCAGATGGGGATTATTTACCCGGTGTAATCATACATAATGATGATTTGCTACCCGTTGGTTCATCTGCTGGTATGGCGCCCACTTTATCCCTTGGTTTGTTGTATGGATATAAGAACTTTGAAGTAGGAATATCCTTAAATAACATGACAAGTCCTAAAATCAATATTTCAAATACAACAAGTGGAACAATTATTAATATATCTCGTACAATAAACATACACTCGTTATACGTTATAGAGTTGAACAATTTAAATGTAAAACCAGCGTTCTTTTGCAAGACAGACTTTAATAAATGGCAGGCCCAGTTAAATGTTGAGCTTGATTGGCGTAAGGTGATAGCAGGATTGGGTTTTAGAGGGTACAGTGGATTGAATAATGACGCGGTGATTGGACTGTTAGGGTTTAAGGTAAAAGACAAAATAAGCGTAAGGTATAGTTACGATTATAATGTATCTTTTTTGAATAACTCAAATTCGGGTTCACACGAGCTCAGTTTAAGGTTTGATTTGCAAAGAATTTTTAAACAAAATGTGAAAAGTAATATTATATTTAACCCTAGATATTTGTAAAAAAAAGTTTACATTAGTGGGGTGTTTATTTTTCTTTAAATAAAAGAGTATTATATTTACACGCTTGAAAATAGCTATAAAAAAAAGTTAAAGTATTATGAGACTACAATCCTTAACCTTAACGTTCCTTGGATTAGGAATTCTCTTCCTTTCCAGTTGCGGTGGAAGTTACAACGGCCAGTTGCTTGGAGAATTAGATCGACCTAATTGGCAGCCAGAGATGCCTTATGGCATGGTTTACATACCGTCTGGTTTTCTTCACATAGGTCCTTCGGATCAAGATGTTAATCATGCGCTCTTGTCTCAAAGCAAATCTGTTTCCATTGTCGGGTTCTTTATGGATGATACTGAAATTACAAATAATGAATATCGTCAATTCGCACATTGGGTTAGAGATTCTATTGCACACAAATTGTTGGACAACGTTATTATTGACGAAGAAACAGGGGATGAGGCTATAGATTGGGCTGTGGATATTGATTGGCAAGATACGGAAACGAAGGAATTGTTAGAAGCGATGAATTATCCAAGTGATGACCCCTTAAATGGCGGTATAAATACGAGTAAATTAATTTATGAATATATTTGGATGGATTGGCAAACGGCCGCAAGTCAGCCGAGTATTGCGAGAGAAGATTTGATGATGCAAGAAGAAGTTTCTATTTACCCAGATACTTTGGTTTGGATAAGAGACTTCTCATATTCTTACAACGAGCCTTTAGCCAGACATTACTATTCTCATCCTGCATTTGATGATTATCCAGTTGTAGGTATTGATTGGGATCAAGCTAATGCATTTTCAGCTTGGAGATCTAGTTATTATAATGGTTACAAAAAGTCTCAAGGTCTTTCTGTAATGGATGATTTTAGAATTCCAATTGAGCACGAATGGGAATATGCTTCAAGAGGAGGTAAAGACATGTCGCCTTATCCATGGGGAGGACCTTACATTAGAAATAGTAAAGGTTGCTTGCTTGCTAATTTTAAGCCTGGTAGAGGTAATTACCCGGAAGATGGAGGTATGTATACCGTAAGGGCAGATGCATACTGGCCAAATGATTACGGGTTGTACAACATGGCGGGAAATGTTGCTGAATGGACTTCTTCTGCATTTTATGAAAACGCTTACAACTTTATCCATGATTTGAATCCTGACATTCGGTATGATGCCAATGACAGTGAGCCAAACACTATGAAGAGAAAAGTTATCAGAGGAGGTTCTTGGAAAGATATAGGTTACTACATCCAAACAGGAACACGGCATTGGGAGTATTCTTTCGAACCTAAGAGTTACATCGGTTTTAGATGTGTATCAACATACTTAGGGCGAGATTACAGAGATGCGGCATACTAAATCGAACATTTTATTATTACTAAACCATAAACGTTAATTGAATTAACATTCTATTACTATTGTTAAAAACCAAAAAAAATAAAAATGGCAAAATCACAATCATTCTTTCTAAGTAAATCAGGTAAAACTTACCTAAATTATGCATATTCAATAGGTGCAGCAATTGTAATTGCAGGAGCATTGTTTAAGTTAATGCACTGGCCTTTTGCTAGTTTAATGTTAATTATTGGTATGACAACCGAGGTAGTTATTTTTATTATCTCTGCGTTTGAGCCACAGTTTGAGCATCATTCTGATTATGAGTGGGAAAGAGTTTATCCAGAGTTAGCTGATCCAGAGTTAGATGCCTCTCATGGATCTGTAACTCAAAGCTTAGATGATATGTTGGCAAATGCTAATATCGAACAAAAAATGTTAGCTCGGCTAGGAGAAAATCTTGGCAAGTTAACGACCAACGTTGAAAGTTTGAGTGACATGAGTGATGCGATGTCTGCCACGGAAGACTACTCTAATAATGCAAGAGCTGCAGCTAACACTTTAGGTGAGGTTAAAGATGCATACTCTGCAGCTTTATCTTCTGCAGATGGACTAACTTCTACTTTGGATACCTTGAAATCTATATCTGAATCTGCAGGGGCAGTTCACTCTCAAATGACAGATTTAACGGACAACTTGTCTTCTCTAAATAAAGTATATGGCAATATGCTTTCAGCAATGAAATCATAATTGAACCTTTATTTATACAAAACTTAACCTTTAAAATAGATTATAATGGCAGGTGGTAAATTATCCCCAAGACAAAAGATGATTAATATGATGTATCTCGTATTAACTGCACTTTTGGCAATGAATGTATCAGCGGAAGTACTTGAAGCATTCAAGTTAGTAGAGACTGGTATTGAAAATTCA
>JADHRO010000033.1 GCA_016777395.1 Chitinophagales bacterium
GTCATGGTTTCACCTTCTCCTAAAGAATAATGAAAAATCGTTTCCTCTGCCTGAATAATAGTAAGCACAGTTACTTTGTCAGGAGTCTCATTATTAGTGAGTAATAATTTTCCATCTTCTTGTTTCCAAGTTCCATATTCGCTCATTCCCGTTACTTCAATAGAGTAGGTGTGGTTAGAATTATATGAATAAATAGGGTAGCTAAAATCTTTGCCAGTGATTTTATCATCCGCTAAATTGAGGCTGACCAATTCCCAAGAACCTACAAAGGCAGGGTCATTGTGGCAGGCAAGCATTAGCAGGAAGAAACAAATAAAAATAAGTTTTTTTACAATTGTCATAGGACTACATTTATAGCATTCAAAATTATAGAAGTATGTTTGCAATTAAAAGTAAATACCTCGAATTATTTAGAACCTATGAAAATAAGCTTCATTACGATTGGTAAAACCTCCTTTGACTTTGTGAAAGATGCTTGTAAGCTTTACTTTACACGATTGAAATTTTATACCAAATTAGAAGAGTTACTTATTGATGATGTTAAAAAAGCAGGAAATTTAAGCGCTCAACAATTAAAGACCCTAGAAGGGAAAAAAATCTTAGCTAAAATTAGCAGACAGGATTTTTTAGTCTTACTTGATGAAAAAGGGAAGGCATTTAATTCTGTAGAATTTGCAAACTGGATAGAACAAAAGCAAGTGCAAGGAACTTCGAATTTAGTGTTTGTAGTAGGAGGAGCTTTTGGTTTTTCAGATGAGGTATATCAGCGAGCGAATCTGCAATTGCAACTTTCTAAGATGACGTTTTCGCATCAAATTATACGCGCAATATTTGCTGAGCAATTATATCGTGCGTTTACCATAATTAAAGGAGATCCTTACCACAATAGTTAAGTATGGGAAAACAACTTGATCATACGAGCCATAATATTAAGGGCAAGTTTTCATTGAGCATTTTAGCCCATCAGCTAAAATCCCCTTATAATTTGGGCGTTATTTTTAGATTAGCGGATGCGCTTGGGGTAAAAAAATTATACCTATCAGGAGATACTATTCTTCCTCCAAATCGCAAAATTTCTAAAACATCTCGATCCACCGAAAAGTCCGTGCATTATGAAACAGTGGAGAGCATACCTGAATTTATTAAAAAATTGAAAAATGATGGTGTGCTGATTATTGCATTGGAACTTTGTGATAACAGTATTCCTATTGAAGAAATTATCCTCCCTGATAATGCGGAGGTTTGCTTAATTTTAGGCGAAGAAAATTACGGAGTGAGTCCAGAACTTTTAAGTGCAGCAGAAATGATTGGACATATTCCTATGCAAGGAAATAACTCATCAATGAATGTAGCAAGTGCTTGTGCAATTGCGGCCTATTCATTAATAAATAAATTAAAGAAATGATAGATTTAAGAAGTGATACTGTTACCAAACCAAGTCAAGCCATGTTAGCATCAATGATGACTGCAAAACTAGGTGATGATGTGTTTGGCGAGGACCCAACGGTTCAAATTTTACAAAATCAATTGGCTGATCAGTTTGGTATGGAAGCAGGGTTGTTTTGCCCAAGTGGTACTATGTGCAATCAAATAGCGATGAATGTTCATACTCGTCCATTGGATGAAATTATTTGTGATAAGTTATCTCACGTGTATTACTATGAAACGGCGGGTTATGCTTTTAATTCCGGTTGTGGCGTGCGTTTGATCGACGGTGATCAAGGGCGTATCACTGCTAAGCAAGTAGAAGAAAGCATTCAAGCAGATTTTGATTGGTTGCCGGTAAGTAAATTGGTTGTTGTTGAAAATACGTGCAACAAAGGAGGGGGCGCTGTTTATGAGATTGAGGAGCTAAGAAAGATTGCACAAATATGTAAATCAAAAGGATTAAAGCTTCATTTAGATGGTGCGCGATTTTTTAATGCACTCGTAGCAAGTCAAACAAATATTGAAGAGTATTGGGGTTTGTTTGATAGTATTTCTATCTGCTTAAGCAAAGGATTGGGAGCACCTATTGGCTCGGTTTTGTTGGGTGACCACGCATTTATTAAACGTGCCAAGAAAGTGCGTAAAGCTTTCGGTGGAGGTATGCGTCAAGTTGGCATTTTGGCTGCAGCTGGTTTATACGCGCTAGAACATAATGTTTCGCTTCTTCAAACCGACCACAAACATGCGACACTGCTCGCTGAAGAATTGTCTCGTCAAAAGTATATTGCGAAAGTTATCACGCCCCAAACCAATATTGTAATTTTTGATTTGGAGAAAGATATTGAGCCTGCGAGATTCATCGAATATATGAAAATTAACGAGGTGATGGTGGTCCAATTTGGACCGCAAACCATACGAATGGTCACCCATTTAGATATTAGTGAAGAGGATGTGAATGCGGTAGTCAATCTAATTAAGCGCTTCAGATAAAAGGCTTATCAAAGCGAAAATAGGCTTTACAACAATGGATTGGATAAGTAGTGAAAATAGCTAAGCTTGAGCGCATGTTTTCATAGATCTACACGAGCATCATTATTGGGTTCTCCAAATTGTTCTTTAGGTCAAGTAGGAAGTGAGTTCCTACCGCTCCATCCACTACTCGGTGATCGCAAGAGAGGGTAAGCTTCATTATATTATTTTCAATTACTTCTTTCTGCGCATTAAATGCGAGCTCTTTCTTGATACCACCTACAGCCAAAATACAAGCATCTGGAGGATTGATAACCGCTGTGAATTCGGATATGCCAAATCCGCCTAAATTAGATATGCTGAAGGTGTTTCCTTGCATTTCCTCCGGACTGATTTTTTTAGTCTTAGCTTTCTCTGCCAATTGCTTAGCTTCTGTAGCAATGTGACTTAATGATTTGTTGTCAGCAAATTTAATCACTGGAACCATTAAACCTTCAGCTACTGCAACAGCCATGCCAATATGGATATGATTGTTGTAACGAATCTTGTCCCCTAACCAGGAAGCATTGACCGCTGGATTTTTTCTTAAAGCAGCTGCTGTGGCCTTTATGACAATGTCATTAAAGGAAACTTTACTTGGGGCAAGTTCGTTGATTTTTTTCCTTGCAGCAATGGTATTGTTCATGTTTACCTCAATTGTTAGGTAAAAATGAGGCGCTTGAAATTTACTTTCACTCAATCGACGAGCAATGGTTTTACGCATTTGACTCACCCGTTCTTCCGTGTAGGATTCTTCTGCAACAATTGTAGGTAGCTTAATAGGCGATACGTCTGACTTAATCGGCTGAATATCAGGTGCATGATCTTGAATAGGTGCATTTGTATTTACATAAGATTCAATATCCTTCTTAACAATACGTCCCTCTTCACCACTTCCAGTTACCGTGTTGATATTAATTCCTTTATCCTCAGCCATTTTTTTGGCTAGTGGACTTGCTTTAACTCGACCCTCCTCATTAAGTGCATTGTTTTCAGCGCTTACATCAAATTCAATGATATTGCTGTTGATCTCTTCTTCAACTTCTTCTTCTGGTTTTGATTCAACTTCAGGTATAGTTTCTTCCACTAAAAGATGCTCAAATTCTTCTCCTTCTTCTCCTAGAATGGCCACAACGCCATTAATTGCAACAGTATCTCCGCTTTCTGCGGCAACATGCAAAACTTTGCCTTCTTGGAAAGATTCCCATTCCATTGTTGCTTTGTCTGTTTCAACTTCCGCAATGACATCTCCAGTTTCAATGGTGTCACCTACTTTAATTAATATTTCTGCAATGACACCTTCTTCCATGGTGTCGCTCATGCGAGGTAATCTTAATGCTTCTGCCATTATTTTTTCATTTGATCAAACAAAGTTAATCCATTCGTTGATTGTAAGCAAGGAATCAATCTTCAATCTTAATTAATCTTGAAGGAAACTAAATAAATTCTATTTATAAGTTAATATTTCACCTATTTTTTCGCTAGGAAAGCATGTAAAATAGGCCCTCTCCAACTTTTATGCGCCTTTATCTGGATGGATTTGAATTGTGCCGAAATCATTTTTTCTTCTACTTCTTTCGGGGTCAGGAAGGTTAAAACGCTTTTAGCTAAATAGGTGTAGATTTTAGAACTTCCTGATAAGATTGTGCAAAATGGAACGATAAATCCATAACTCAAAATACCCCAATAGTATTTTGCCCAGCTTTTATTGGCTAATGAATAATCATGGATACAAATTTTACCGCCTGGCTTCAATAGCTTGTATAGTTGATTTAGGCACTTATCATAGTCTGGCATATTGCGCAAACCATAAGCCATGAAGATGGCATCAAAACTTTCCTCTGGAAAATCTAAGGCCATCGCATCTTGCAACTCAAAAGACATTTTACCTGCTTTTATCTCTTCGGCAAACTTTTCATTGGCCACCTTAAGCATTCCTTCTGAATTATCAATACCCGTTATTGTTCCAGTTTTGATATAAGGCAGGCATGCTGAGGATGATTTCCCAGTCCCGCAACATAGGTCTAGCACTTTTTCATCGCCTTCAAGTCCCAGCCATTTAGCGCTGTTATCTAAATCTTCTTGATAGCCTTGACTCAGATAGGTAGCGAAGTCGTACTTAGACGCCACGTTATTAAATTCTTTTGGAACAAGTACTTTATTTTCGATTAAGTTTATTTTGGTCATTTTATGGTTTTTAGCTAATAATTCTTATTGATTTACGGCTTCTTTATAGGTTTTTAATGCGCGCGCTCGACTTATTTTCCTATCAACAATAACTTCAGGGTATTTAGTTTCATCTAAATATTCAGGCACCCACTTTTCAATGTAGATAAAATCAGGATCGAATTTTTTCTGTTGACTATCTGGATTAAAAATTCTAAAATAGGGCGCTGCATCGCAGCCACTGCCTGCGGCCCACTGCCAACCACCATTATTGGCTGATAAATCAAAGTCTAAAAGTTTTTGTGCAAAATAAGCTTCTCCCCATCTCCAATCTATTAATAGATCTTTGACCAAGAAGCTCGCGACAATCATTCGAACTCTGTTATGCATAAATCCAGTTTTGTTGAGTTCTCTCATTCCCGCATCTATGATTGGAAATCCTGTATTTCCTTCACACCAAGCTTTAAATTCTGCTTCATTATTTCTCCATTCAATTTTATCGTATTTGGCTCTAAACGCTTGGTTAACAACGTGGGGATAGTGCCAAAGAATCATCATATAAAACTCTCGCCAAATCAACTCATTGAGGTAGGTTTCATTGCTTTTTTTTGCCAGACGAGCCAATTCTCGTATGGATATAGTACCAAACCGAAGGTGAACAGATAAACGAGTTGTACCGAGCTTAGAAGGGAAATTTCTGGTCAGTTCGTATTTCTTTATAATGGATAATTGTGGATCTCTGTCTGGGAAATCAATAGTAGTCTCAAGGAATCCTAGGTCTTTTAAAGAAGGCATTTCACTGGACTTGTCTTGCCAAAAATTATCGCCCAATTCCTGGCTAGGAAAAGACTTGAAGGATTCAGTATCCAATGCAGCTTTCCATTTTTTTGAATAGGGTGTAAAAACGTTATATGCCTTGCCATCATCTTTTGTCACTTCGTCTTTTTCAAAAATAACTTGATCCTTGAAATCCTTGAATTCGATTTGATGACCTATGCATAGGCTGTTAATCTTTTGATCCCGCTGCAGGGCGTAGGGCTCATAGTCACGATTGCAATAAACAGTATGAATATTAAAATCGCTAAATAGTTGCTTGAAAATTTCTTCTGGTTTACCATGAAGCACTTTCAAAGCGCTTCCAGATGCATTTAAAGTTGCATTTATTTTTTGCAATTCTTCGTAAATAAACTCAACGCGGGCATCTTGCTTGTCTTCAAGTTTTTCTAATATTTCCGTATCAAAAATAAAAATTGGAAGCACGGGAAGGCCTTTACTTAAAGCTTGGAACAAGCCATGATTGTCGTGAAGTCTTAAGTCTCTTCTAAACCAAAATATTGAAATCATATGTTCAAAACGTTTATTTTTAAGAGTTGTTTATCTACTTTTTAATTTAAATTGATGAAAGGTATAAGTTTATCTATTTGATTGCTTTACTTTTAACTTTACAAATGTATAAAAACATAGTTGACTCTTCCTTTTGTTTTTTGTTATTATTTAAAAGCAGAGACCTTCCTCTATTTTTTAAATAATCTATTAAGGATTAATGGATGAGCTAAAGGGGCTAATTTATTCTTATCCTATTGAGTTGAAAACTTTAGCAATACTGCCAAAACATTGTGAACGATTCATATCATCTAAGCTTATAGTTCTGTCACCAAGATGGTGTGACTGAATTGAAAGAGCGAAAAGTATGCTTAGACAAGAATAAATAAGTAGATTTTTTTCATGTTTCTTAGGAGGTTTTTGCTAAATTTATAAGCTAATACACGCAAGCTATGAAAAAAATATACTTCGGGTTTTTGTTCACAATACTTTTCATTTTAGGTCATACCCAATCAGGTAATCAAATTGATGTGCAAGCCCATCAATTGGTTAATCTATTCGCGCAGAATAGAATTGTAGAGTATGCTAATTTCCCAGATGAATCAATTTCCTATCAAAATGTGAATATGATTATTACTATGGGTTGTATGAACGGGGATTCTTGCAGTCATTGGGATTACGATTTGGATGTCTATGTAGGTGACTCTACCGGAGTCATGGATTCTACCTTAGTTTCAATTGATTCAACAAACATGAACTCTGCTTTGTGGGATACTACTTGGAATGTATTTGAAGTGATTGAATGGCATGAATTGGGAAGATACGTGACCCCCTATGGAAATTACATGAATTGGAATCAAGAGGGATTTGATGGTGCGTGGGAACATTATTTATCTTATGATGTCACTGATTTCAGTCCAATGTTAAGAGGTAATACACCAATACGGGTTTACTTTCATGGGTGGCAAGAAGGATTCAGAATCAGTGTTGATTTTGAGATAACGGAAGGAAACCCAACAAGAGATGTGGTAAGTATTGAAAACATATACAGAGGCGGAGGCTACTCTTCCTTTGCTCAGTTTGATGCTGAAAGAACCCCAGCAACTCAAGTGCCTATTCCAGCAGCAGCAGATGAGGCTAAGTTGAGAGTCATTGTTACTGGGCATGGACAGTCTGGTGAGTTCACGCCAATTACCTATACCGTAAAAGCAAATGGAACAACCGTGAGGGTTGAGGATATTTGGAGGGACGATTGTGACAAGTTAGCAATATCACCTCAAGGAGGAACATGGTTGTTGGGTCGGGCAAATTGGTGCCCAGGGGATGCAGTTGAGGTGCATGATTTTGAGCTCAGTGAATACATTCAAGGAAGTGGAGCTAATCAATACATTGACTTAGATATCGACTTTGAAAATTACAGCCCGCCAGCTGCAGCATCTTATTCTTTGTCTGCTCAAATGATTACCTATGATTCGTATCGCAGGGATTATGATGTTTTAATGGATGAGATTATTGCTCCAACAGCAAATGATAATTTTACGAGATTCAATCCAGTTTGTGATAAGCCCATGGTCCGTATAAAGAATTATGGCATTCAAGAATTAACGTATTGTGAGATTGCTTACTGGGTAGACCATACGAATAAGTATTATTTTGACTGGAATGGAAGTCTTCAGTCAGGAGAAACAGCAGATGTTGAATTGCCTGGTATGAACTGGTCCAATTTAGACCTTAGTAATTTGGAATTCTTCGCAAGTGTAAATTGGCCGAATAATCTTCCAGATCAGTTCGTTCACAATAATGAAAAAAGTACCTTGTTTGAAATTCCAGCGGTGTATAATACCAATGCATTAAGAGTGCGTTTTAGGACAAATAATAAACCGGAGGAAAATGCTTTCACATTAGTTGCTTCCGATGGCACAATTGTGGCCAATGAAGCAACATTTAACGCAAGTACCTTTAATACCTATGACTATAATTTAAGTGATGGTTGCTACACTTTTGAAATGACGGACTATGGAAATGATTGGGAAGCTGGAGATGGTTTAAGTTGGTGGTTTAATACTCAAAATAATATTGAAACTTCGGGTTATGTTGAATTTAGAAATGGAGCGAATAATCAAATTATTCAATCCTTTACTCGAGATTTTGGTGCCAGCTTGCGTTGGTCATTCTTGATTAACTCGGATCTTCAAATGCTTACTGGAAATAGTACATCAACACAAAGTTTTCATCCGGAAACAACGCCCTACACTTCACCAAGTGGTGAAGAATTTTTGCAAGTTTATGATACCATATGGATTTCTGAGGATAAGATAGTGATTGGTGAAAATGCTCCTGTGGGAATAAAAGAATCAATAGATGAATATGGTATAGAAGTATTTCCAAATCCTACAAACGGGATAGTTTCATTGGTGGTGGTTTCTTCAGATAACAAAGAGATTCCGGTTCAATTATTGGATCTATTGGGACAACAAATTGATGTCTTTACCGTAAAAACAAATAATCCTCGATCATATGATCTTGGAGAATTAAGTGAGGGCTTCTATTTATTTAGCTTTACTATAGATGGTACTAAGATTTCAAAGAAGATAAGTATATTTAAATAATGGCTAGCGAATTAAAAAATTTATCAACCGTATCCACTGAACTACCTCATGCAGGCGATTATAAATTTGGGATAGTTGTATCAGAATATTACCCCGAGATAACTGAGCGTTTATTGGATGCTTGTCTGGAGACATTGGCGAAACAAAATGTGAAGCAAGAAAATGTTTTCATTGAATATGCGCCTGGGACTTATGAGTTACCTATAGCTTGTCAACGTTTAAATCGTTGGAAAAAAGTAGATGCTGTTATCGCATTTGGCTGTGTAATCAAAGGAGAAACTGACCATGATAAGTATATTAATCATTCAGTTGCTCAGGCTTTACAAGATCTATCGATAAAATATGGTAAGCCATTTTTATTTGGTGTTTTAACACCTAATACTTTTCAAGAAGCATTGGATAGAGCAGGGGGGAAGCATGGAAACAAGGGGGTGGAAGTGGCTGTGGCAGCGCTGAAAATGGTAACCTTAGAAAAGAAAATGCAATATGATGCTGAGTAGCACTATTACCATTCTGCTTTTGATTTTCTGCTTTCAATTTAGCTATACACAGCAAACAAAATCAGCTTTATTTCTGGGGAATAGTTATATCAATTACACCATTATACCTAGGTTAAGTGATAACTCTGCTCAGTCAGTTGTTAACGAATTGATATACGATCGTAATGCTTCTGGGGGTACCAGTAATTTCAGCATGATATATGAAGAGAAAAAATAATCCAAACGCGTTAATTATGAAATTACACATCATTGATACAGGCTTATTTAAACTAGATGGTGGAGCTATGTTTGGCGTGGTTCCAAAATCACTTTGGAGTAAATATCAGCAACCAGATGAGAATAACCTTTGCACTTGGGCGATGCGTTGTTTATTAATTGAAACTGACCAGAAACGAATCCTAATTGATACTGGAATGGGGGATAAGCAAAGCGAGAAATTTTTTGGTCATTATCACCCTCATGGGGACGCTACCTTACTAAAAAGTATAAAAAATAAAGGATTTAACGCTGAAGACATAACAGATGTCGTGCTAACTCATTTGCACTTTGATCATTGTGGTGGCGCAGTTTCTAAAGATGTGAATGGCGATTTATTTACAACTTTTCCAAATGCCACTTATTGGAGTGATCAGGAACATTGGGAATGGGCGATTAATCCCAATGCTCGGGAGAAAGCTTCGTTTTTAAAAGAAAACATCTTGCCGATTCAAGAATCGGGACAATTGCAATTTGTCAATGAATACACCAAAATTATTCCTGAATTGAGTTTTGCTTTAGCGAATGGTCATACTGAAGGAATGCTTATTCCCCATATTCAATATGGTGACAAGACTATTGTGTTTATGGCGGATTTACTTCCTTCTCCAACACATATACCAATTGCCTGGGTAATGGGCTATGATGTTCGTCCACTGGTAACGGTAAGAGAAAAAGAAACATTTTTACAAGATGCGGTAAATAAAGAATACATCTTGTTTTACGAGCATGATGCTCATATACAAGCCTCCAAGGTTATCGCTACAGAAAGGGGTAATTTTAAAGCAGGAGAGCAAGGTGATTTAGCTTTATTTCTTTAAGAGAAATGCCTAAGTTAATATGCTGTTAAAAGTTAGTAAGATTAAATTCGGAACTAAATTCTGTATATTTTTGTAACTCATAAAAAAGAAAACAATGGAAGCATTCGGTCCGGTATTTAAAATATTTGGAGGTTCATTCTTAGCAGGAATTGTTATCGCTTACTTGAAATCATTTATAAAGAAGCCCTCCAATTGGTCAATTGAAATATTATCTAATTTTCTAGGAGCTTTATTTATATTTTCAGGATTTGTGAAAGGAATCGATCCGCTCGGTACTTCATATAAAATGAAAGATTACTTCGATGCTTTTTCTCAATTTACTGGTTTTAGTTTCGAGTGGTTGGCAAATATGAGTACCTTTTTTGCAGTCTCGATGATTGTCTTAGAGATTGTGCTAGGTATAGCTTTAATAATAGGTTTTAAGAAAAAAACAACCATAGGTATTTCTGCAGCAATGATGATTTTCTTTACCGTACTCACTGGCTTTACTTATTTGACCGGTTTCATTAATCCAGATTATTACGACATTACTACCCGGCATGAATTGCAAGCGGCGGGTGAGCATATTCAGGTCTTTGTAAAGTATGATAAGTTGCAAATGAAGGTTACCGATTGCGGATGTTTTGGAGACTTTCTAAAGCTGGAACCAAGAGTTACTTTTCTTAAAGATGTTTTCTTGATGTTTGTTTTATTAGCCTTGTTTTTAGGTATGAGGCATATAAAGCCGTTTCTTGGTAATACTTTTTCTTGGATGAAAATAGGTGGATCGATTTTATTCTTTTTGCTTTTCTGTTTCAGTAATTATATCTGGGGTTTACCATTGGTTGATTTTAGGCCTTACAAAATTGGTAAGAATATCGTGGAGCAACGGGTAGAGGTTCCGGATAAGTTGGACTATGGATTTACCTTTGAAAATATGGAAACTGGCGAAACTAAACGTGTAGCTATGGCTGATTATACCGCAGCTAAGACTGACCCAATGTGGGATTTTACAGGCGATCAAGATAATATTGTGTTAGAGAAAGGAATCCCAGCCAAGATCGCTAATTTTGGGGCATATAATGAAGATGGATTCGATATGACAGATGACATTCTATATAATGACTCCTACAGTTTTTGGGTGTTAAGTAAAAGCTTATCTAAGTCTAATGTAGAGGCATGGACTGATCTAAATGCTGTGTCTGCTTATGCAATTGAGAATGATTTTTCCATGTTTGCTTTTATGACCACAAACTTTGAGGATGCAGAAATTTTTAGGCATGAGCAGCAATGCACTTATCCATTCTATCAGGCGGATGAGACTTTTATTAAGACTGTAATCCGTTCGAATCCTGGATTAGTTTTATTGAAAAATGGTGTAGTAATGGGGAAGTGGCATCATGGTGATTTTCCAAATAAAGAGGAGATTGATTCTTACATTCAAAGCTTGAACTAAGTGTTTAAATTTTTACTTCACAGAACCCTTTCAGGAGGCTTGGTGCTTCTAGGAGTTATCGTTGTTATATTTATATTACTTAATATTATTCCGGTTAATGCTGAACAGATGAGCCTAGGACAAAATGCTGATGAAGCGACAGTTTTGGCGACCAAGAAAAAGCTCCGTTTGAACCATTCACCAGGTATGCGTCTTTGGTATTATCTTTCGGACGTATCCCCTTTGAGTATTCAAAGCCATAGCGATAGTGAAGCACCGCTATTCCTAGGTAGTGGAGATTATAAATATGCTACATTGTTTAAGTTCTCTTCTAAGAGTTTCGTATTCAAACAACCTTATTTTGGTCGATCCTTTCAATCGGATAAGCCAGTATGGCAAATACTCACCAGAAAAATGCTTCCGACGGCTATATTAGCCCTTACCGCGATAAGCTTTGCAAGTATCATAGGCATAGCTTTAGGTTTGGTGGCTGCTTTAAATTACGGTAAATTATTGGATAGAGGATTAATTGCAATTTCGGTTTTAGGAATTTCTATTCCGAGTTATTTTTCTGCCTTGCTCTTGGCTATTATTTTCGGCTATTACTTATCGAATTATACTCACTTGAATATTACAGGTCCTCTTATCGATGTTTCCGATTTAGGAGAATATTTTATCAATTGGAAGAATTTAATTTTACCGACAATTGCTTTAGGTATTCGTCCTGTTGCAATTATTTTACAACTCACTCGAAATAGTATGTTGGACGTACTAAACGCAGATTATGTGCGCACGGCAAAATCAAAGGGCTTGACCAATAGGGTCGTGATTTTAAAACATGCTTTTCGTAATGCCCTGAATCCTGTGGTTACTTCTATAACAGGATGGTTTGCAGCCCTGTTGGCAGGAGCTTTTTTCGTGGAGTACATCTTTGATTTTAAGGGATTAGGGCATGAGACGGTGCATGCATTGACCATGTTTGATTTTCCTTTGGTCATGGGAGCCGTATTAATTATTGCGGCTAGTTTTGTTTTGGTCAATTTAATCGTGGATGTTTTGTATTCATATTTAGATCCTAGAATTAAGATAGATGGCTAGGACACTTTTTTTAATTGGTTTTATGGCTTCAGGCAAAAGTTCTTTAGGAAAGAAATTGGCCAAGCATTTTGCGATGGATTTTATCGACTTAGATAAGGAGATAGAGCAAGCCGAATCGAAGTCCATCAATGCGCTTTTTGAAGACCATGATGAAGACTACTTTAGAGAACTTGAATCTAAGGTTTTGAGAAGCATGAAGTTGGAGAACAAGATCGTTGCTACAGGTGGTGGAACTCCTATCTTTCATCATAACATGGCCTTCATGAAAGAGAAAGGAGCTGTGGCATATATGGTCGTTCCTACTGAAATTATCATTGGCCGACTAAGACAAAACAAAGAGGAAAGACCGCTTGTAAGAAAGCTGAGTGATGAGGATTTGACAACTTATGTTGAAAAAACGCTTGAGCAACGTAAAATCATATATTCAAAGGCGGATATCCTTATACCGCACACTAAATCCTTCTCTTTGTTAAAAATGGAATTGGGATTTTTATTGAATTAAAAAAAGGTGGAGTTAACTTCCCCTTTTTTTAATTTAAATCCTATCTGATTAAAGTTTAAATCTATTAATTAGTTTAGACCAAAATCTTTTAAAACGTTCGGTATCCAATTATCTAATCGTTCTTCGGTAAGTTCATCTTGATTATCCACGTCTATGCATAGGCCGCAGAATTGACCATCTTTTTCTGCTTTGGAATAGTCATGTTCATAACCTTCAGATTTAGTGTGACCAATGACTT
>JADHRO010000034.1 GCA_016777395.1 Chitinophagales bacterium
ACATTGGCATTTACCTGCATCTCTGGCGTATACAATCTTTTTTGTTGTTTCTGAAATATAACGACTTTGTCCAAAGCTTGTAGCACTCAATAAAATTAGAGCGAGAATTAAACAAACTTTAATCTTTCTAGTACAGAGGATTAAAATTTTCATGGAAAAAGATTTAGGAGGTAATATATTAACTTTTGATTTCTTTTAAAAGCATTTGTTCGCATATTTAGGTCGGTTAAGGCGATTTCATCTCCGCTCATTTTCTTATCTTTACTTGTAATTTACCTTAACATGCTTTATCGCCTTTTTACATTCACTTTTTTTTGCTGGTCCCTATTCTCATTTGGGCAATACGCTTACATTGAGAATCCTGAACTTTTCCAAGAAAATACCTTAAATGCGCATGCCTTATTTATCTTTGATACCCAAGAGGAAGACCGTTGCATCACTGAAAATCCAAACTATCTGATCCTGAATGGAGAGTG
The DNA here is from genome assembly GCA_016777395.1 of Chitinophagales bacterium. Taxonomy (GTDB): domain Bacteria; phylum Bacteroidota; class Bacteroidia; order Chitinophagales; family UBA8649; genus JAFMKE01. Next base: position 477 of record JADHRO010000034.1, read on the forward strand.
GTTGTTTCATCATAGCATGGTGCCAGAAGATCGACCTGTTGACTTTTATCAAACAACTTACAATACAGAAGATTGGGCGACTATACCTGTGCCAGGCGACTGGCAAATGTATGGTTATGATTATCCCATTTACACCAATTGGAAGTATCCATTCAAGCCGAACAAGCCGAATGTCCCGCGGGATTTTAATCCAGTGGGTTCATACAAGAAAAACTTTAGTCTGCCTAAAGATTGGGATTCGGGAGTCGATGATATTATACTGCATTTCGGCGGGGTTAATTCTTGTTTCTTTGTGTGGCTTAATGGGCAGTATTTAGGGTATAGCGAAGACAGTAAATTGCCTAGTGAGTTTTCGGCCTCTTCCTACTTGCAAAATGGGCAAAATCAAATCGCTGTTGAAGTCTATAAATATTGCGATGGTACCTATCTCGAAGATCAGGATATGTGGCGCTTGAGCGGTATAGAAAGAGATGTATATCTTTATAAGCAACCCGAAGTAAGCATTGAAGATTTAACTATTCAAGCGTCCCTGGATGAGTCCTATTCACTAGGCATCTTAAGTGTAGATCTGCATACAGCTTTTCCTAATTACAATAAATCAACATTCAGTGTCAAGTGTCAGCTGATTGCCCAAGACAGTTCGGTTTTATGGCAGCGCTATTTTACGCAAGCAAACGGCTTGAATACTTGGGCAAAAAAAAGTTTGAAAGGACAAATAGCCGATGTTCAACAATGGTCGGCGCAGTATCCAAATCTTTATACTCTAGAGGTTTGCATAAGAAATGAGCAAAATGATTTACTGCAAAAAGTGGTACAAAAAGTGGGCTTTAGAAGTTTAGAAATTAAAGACGGCATCTTTTACATCAATGGCGATACTGCCCTGATAAAGGGCGTAAATAGGCACGAACACGACCCGAATTGGGGGCATGCAGTAGCGTACACCGGAAATGCTTTCAACGAAGATAGCTTGCGCACCGATTTGGAACTCATCAAATCACTCAATTTTAATGCCGTAAGAACTGCACATTACCCTAATCATCCAATTTTTTATGATTTATGCGATGAAATTGGTCTTTATGTTTGCGATGAAGCTAATGTAGAGGGACATTATTACATGATGTTTGCTCCTTTTGACAATCTTGCTATTGATCCAGATTATCGGGAGGGTGTATTGAGTCGGATTTATAACATGTATCAGCGAGACAAGAATCACCCCTCTATCATCATGTGGAGTGTGGGTAATGAGAATGGAACAGGAAAAACCATGGTTGAAGCCTATAAAATGTTGAAGGAATTGGATCATGTTCGACCGGTGTTTAATGAGCGTCATTTTTTCATGAATACTATCAGGGAAAAGCACTCTGATTTTAATGGGCATATGTACGCACCTATTGATAAGGTTGAAAAGATTATAAAGAAGGATAAAGACAAACCATTCATTTGGATTGAATACGCACATGCGATGGGGAATAGTACAGGGAATTTTAATGACTTGTGGGATTTTGTTCGCAGCGAGCCGCAGGTGCAAGGAGGCTTCATATGGGATTGGCGAGATCAAGGCATCTGGAAGACGAATGAGAATGGGCAGCGTTTTTTGGCCTACGGAGGGCATTTTGAACCTGAAGATCATCCCTATGTTGGAGGCTTGCAAGGTGATGGTAATTTTTGTGCCAATGGAGTGATTAGCGCCGATGGAAAGTTGCACCCTGGGGCAGATGCTATAAAACATGCCCAAAGCAATGTGCAAATTGAGATGGTTAATGACACTACTTTCCGATTTACCAATGATTTTGAAGCATATAATTTAAGTGAGTTTGACTGTTTGGTCAATTGGCGAACAACGGATGGTCAGGGTCATGTAGGTAAATACAATGCCTTAACTTGTGCCCCAAATTCAGATACACTAATCCAATATAAATCGCCAGGAGATGTTGCCTTTATTAGTTTTTCACTGTTCAAGAATGGAAATGAATATGTAAAGAATTTCTTTTTGAAAGATTTTAATCAACCACAGGTGAACTTAGGTAAAGAATTAACTCAATTTAAAGCGAGGAAAGTGGGTGAGCTCAATCTAGTTGGCAATGATAAGGTCGAGTTCGTGATAAGCGAAAAAGGTACATTACATGATTTAAGTGTCGATGATGTTTTGAAATTTGTAGATGGACCTCGAGTGAATTTTTGGAGAGCATTGACGGATAATGATTACGGGAATAAAGCCAATAAACGATTGGCGTATTGGCGTTCAGCTGAACATTTGAGTGAGTTGATCGACTTAAGCCATGGTCAGGCAGATAATTACTATGCTGTTGTTGCGGTCTACGAATTGCCCGAGAAAAAAGGAACTTATCGATTGGGTTATAAAATCTATTCGGATGGATTGATGGAAGTAAATTTGGATTTCGACTTAAAGTGGAGCGAAGAAATTCCTCGTATAGGTTCATATATGCTATTGCCAGCTGACTATGATTTAATACACTATGTAGGCATGGGGCCAAATGAGAATTACATCGACCGACAAGATGGACAACGATTGGATGAGTTTTATTTGGGTTTGAATCCAGATCCTGATTATCCCGATCTTCAAATACAGGAAATGCCTTATATCCGCCCTCAAGAATATGGCAATAGAACCAAGACTTTTTTGGTAAACTTATACGCCCCGAATGATTCATTAAGAATTACATGTAATGATTTGAGTTTTAGTGCATGGCCCCACAATCAGGCAGATATCGATGCAGGAGCGGAGAAACAAGGAAAAACATCCTTGGATGTGCCTAAAAGAGCGCAGGTTTGCTTGAATATCGATTATGGGCAAACCGGAGTTGGTGGCGATAATTCATGGGGGAGAAAGCCGTATGATCAATATATGTTGAAAGCAGGTACGTATTCATATAGCTTTACTTTTGATCCAAGGTAAACTTGCTACGTTTTAAAAAAACCTTACCTTTGCACACTTAAATTTAAATACTTAAAAACTTATGCTTACAGCAAACAATATATCTTTACAGTTTGGTAAAAGAGTCCTATTTGACGAAGTAAACGTGACCTTTGCTTCAGGCAACTGTTACGGCGTTATAGGCGCTAATGGTGCAGGGAAATCAACTTTTTTGAAAATACTTGCAGGGGATCAAGATCCAACAAGTGGTACGGTAGATTTGGAGCCTGGAGCGCGGATGTCAGTTTTGCAGCAGGATCACTTTAAATTTGATGAGCATACAGCACTTCAAACTGTTATCATGGGGCACACGGTTCTTTTTGGTATCATGCAAGAAAAGGATGCCTTATATGCCAAACCTGATTTCTCTGAGGAAGATGGATTGAAAGCCGGTGACTTAGAAGCTGAATTTGCAGATTTAAATGGTTGGAATGCCGAGAGTGATGCTTCAGAAATGTTAAGCAATCTAGGTATTGATAAAGCGAAGCAAGAAAAGAAAATGGCTGATTTAACATCGAATGAGAAAATTCGTGTTTTGTTAGCTCAAGCTATTTTCGGTGAACCAGATGTGTTGGTATTGGATGAGCCTACGAATGATTTGGATGCTGCGACCATTGAATTTTTAGAAAACTTTTTAGCTGATTATCAGAATACAGTAATTGTAGTATCTCACGATAGACACTTTTTAGATGCAGTATGTACGCATATCGCAGATATTGATTTTTCTAAAATTAATTTGTTCACTGGTAACTACACATTCTGGTATGAAAGCTCACAGTTATTGTTATCTCAACGTGCTTCTAAGAACAAAAAGGCTGATGAGAAAATTAAAGAATTGAAAGATTTTATTGCTCGATTTAGCGCGAATGCAGCGAAAAGTAAGCAAGCAACCTCAAGAAAGAAAGCTTTGGATAAAATCAACGTTGAAGATATGAAACCTTCAAGCAGAAAATATCCTGCAATTATATTCATGCAAGAACGTGAAGTAGGCAATCAAATACTTACTTTAGATAATTTGGGTTATACGAAGGACGGAGAAGTTCTTTTTTCTGGCTTGAATCTCTCGTTAACTAAAGATGATAAATTAGGGGTGATTTCGAAGGATAGTCGAGCCGTAGATGCCTTCTATCAAATTTTAAGTGGCGAATTGCAGCCTACTTCAGGCAGTTTCGAATGGGGAGTAACTGTAAAACATGCCTACTTGCCTAGTAACAATTCAAAGTATTTTAATGAGAATAATTTAAACCTGATAGATTGGTTACGTCAATACTCTGTAAACAAGGAAGAGGCCTTTGTTCGTGGATTTTTAGGTAAGATGTTGTTTACGGGAGAAGAGAGTTTTAAAAGCGTAAAAGTATTATCGGGAGGAGAGAAGGTGCGTTGCATGGTCTCAAGAATCATGCTGCAGCAAGCCAATGTCATATTGCTTAACGAGCCAACTTCTCACCTTGATTTAGAATCAATTACTGCATTTAACAATAGCGTAAAAGATTTTCCTGGTGTAGCATTGTTGACTACTCAGGATCATTCATTTATGCAAACCTCTGTTAATCGAATTTTTGAATTTGGTCCAAAGGGTTGTATCGACAAGCAATTTACGACCTACGATGAATATATGAAAGATAAAGGGGTGCTAGAAAGGCGAGGGGCATTGAACGGATAGGTTCGCGCACAGTCATAGATTCAATGGCAATAATCAGTGTAGTTCTATTTCTAATATTCTTTGCTGGTTGTAAGTCTTTAGAGTTCAAGCTTATCAGCTAGTAAATCACCTAGCTTGCTTCCTATGGCAACGCCCATTCCACCTAAGCGCACGCCAGCTATAACATTGTCGCTGATGTCCTTTATGATTGGTTTCTTTTGCTTACCGAATGCCATGATTCCTGTCCATCGCATGGCTATTTCAAATGTGTGATCAGGGATAATAATCTTCTCGAGTTTACTCTCAAGGTCTGCTTGAATCTTTGTATTGAGTTCTTGAATAGTCGTTTGTTCTGTATCAAAATCAATATTCCTGCCACCACCCAAAAGAACCCTGCCGTTGATTTCTCGGAAATAATAATACCCTTGATCGAAATGGAATATTCCACGCAATTGTAAATCTTTAATGGGATGTGTAATAAGCACTTGACCACGACCAGGCTTTAGGTCTAAATCGGGGACTAAGGTTTTTGTAAAGGCATTGGTACAAATACAAACTTTACGTGCTTTTAAGTGGATACCTTCATTTTCAATCTTTACTACAACTTGATTAACTTCTTCGATTACTTGAGAAACCTTGCTATTTGTTTTGTAGGCTACCCCTTGCATCTGCGCTTTAAAAATGAGCTGCTTCATCATCTCTCCAGTATGAATACTTCCTTCTGCACGATTGTGAATAAGGGTCGAAATGGAGGCACTTAATTGATGTTTTTGGATGCCTTTCGGATTTTCTTTAAATACATTTTCGCCCAAAGTAGGGCCCAGTATTTGATTGATTTTTGGCAATTCATTAAGCAAGTGCTCTTCGTGTGGGAACACCAACTCATTGCTTCCAGTAGCTTCATACTGAATGCGATTTTCACCCAATCTTTTTCGCAATAATTGCAAGCCTTCATTACGTAGACGCACAAGCTGAACGACCTCATCTTCGGTGTGATGTTTGAGGTCTTCAACGATTTCACTTAAACTGCCTACACAGGCAAATCCTGCATTTTTGGTGCTAGCTCCCGAGGGCAATAGACCTGCTTCCAATACCAATACACTTGCCTTGGGATATTTCTCTTTAAGGCTTAGTGCAGTTGAGAAACCTACAATACCTCCACCGACTATGATAAAATCATAAGCAATGAAACTTTCTTTTTCCCAATATGACAGCACTATAGTTTATCGGTTTGCATGTTGACTGATACTAGTTTTCCTTAACTTATTTCCCCATTCCGAAGCCTTTCATCATTTTTCCTGCAGCGCCAGATTTTTGCATTTTCTTCATCATTTTCCGCATCTCTTCGAACTGTTTTAGGAATTGATTGACTTCTTGTATCGAGTTCCCACTTCCGTCAGCTAAACGTTTTCTTCGGTTGCCATTCATTAGCTCAGGCTGCGCTCTTTCGGAGGGAGTCATACTGTGGATGATGGCTTCAACTTTATTGAAGGCGTCATCGCTAATGTCAATATCCTTCATCGCTTTTCCCATTCCAGGAATCATACCTAAAAGGTCTTTGATGTTTCCCATTTTTTTGATTTGATTCAACTGCTGCAGAAAGTCATTGAAATCGAACTCATTTTTAGCAATTTTTCTTTCAAGTTCTTTCGATTTCTTTTCATCAAATTGGTGTTGCGCTCTTTCTACAAAAGAGATAATATCTCCCATGCCGAGTATACGCTGAGCCATTCGGTCTGGGTGGAAAACATCTAGAGTATCAACTTTTTCACCCGTAGATACGAACTTGATAGGCTTATTAACCGTGTATTTAATTGTTAATGCAGCTCCACCGCGAGTATCTCCATCCAGTTTGGTTAAAACAACACCGTCAAAATCGATTTTTTTATTGAAGGCTTCTGCTGTATTTACTGCATCTTGTCCAGTCATAGCATCTACAACAAACAAAGTTTCATCTGGATTGACAGCTAATTTAACAGCTGCAATTTCGTCCATCATTTGTTCATCTACGGCCAATCGACCAGCCGTATCGACAATAACTACATCGTAATTGTTTGCTTTTGCATATTCTATTGCTTTTTTTGCAATTTCGACAGGTTGCTTATTTTCTTCTTCCGCGTATACAGGAATGCCAATTGATTCGCCTAGTGTTTTTAACTGATCAATAGCCGCTGGACGATAAACATCCCCTGCTACCATCATGGGCCTCTTCTTTTGTTTATCCTTTAGGTAATGCGCTAATTTGTGCGTGAAAGTTGTTTTACCACTTCCTTGAAGACCTGCAATTAAGATTACGGCAGGGGAGGAGTCAAGTGTGAATGCTGCTGCTTCACCACCCATAAGTTCCGTTAGCTGATCCTTTACGATTTTGGTCATCAATTGACCAGGAGAAACAGCTGTTAAGACGTTTTGACCTAAGGCCTCTTCTTTGACTTTGTCCGTAAACTCTTTCGCAATTTTATAATTTACATCTGCATCAACTAAGGCTCTGCGTATTTCTTTAATCGTAGTTGCGACGTTTAGCTCTGTAATCGCACCTTGACCCTTTAGGCTTTTAAATGCACCTTCTAATTTTTCTTGTAAATTTTGAAACATATTATTCAAGATTTAGGATGATAAACAAAATATCTTATCATCTGAATTATTGTTATTTTAATTAGTTCTTCCTTCTCGTATTTTAGTCCATTTGTATATAGTCTTCAAGCTATTTCCTAACGGCCAATATATTCGTACTAGTAATAGGTTAGTCTCCTCACCTTAGCAATATGTTTAGCATATCTGATCACCTGATTGGTATATCCAAATTCATTGTCATACCACGCATATAATACAGTTCGCATGCCACTTTCTGCTACAATTGTATTCAAGCTATCTATCTCAGTTGCATTGGTGTTGCCCACCACGTCAGTCGATACATGCTCTTCAGAGGCTGCGAAACCTATTTGCTCGACCAGATTACCGGTTAAAGCTGCTTGCCTAAATATTTCATTCATTTCATCCACGCCACCAGTAACTTTATTTTTAAGGTTAAGGCCTAAAATTGCAATGGATGCGTTAGGAGTAGGAACACGAACAGCGCTAGCGGTTAACTTCCCTTTTAAATGAGGGAATATCTTTATGGCTGCTTTTGCTGCACCAGTCGAGGTTAACACCATATTTAATGCTGCACTTCGACCTCTTCTTGCTTTCTTATGAAAATTGTCGATAAGGTTTTGGTCATTGGTGTAAGCATGGATGGTTTCGATATGACCATCAGTAATTCCATAGTTATCCTCTACTAATTTAAGAATTGGAGCGATGCAGTTGGTTGTGCATGAAGCTGCGGAAAATATAGTTTCATTATCGATGTCCACACCTTTATGATTAATTCCATAAACTACGTTTGCAATATCATCGCCTGCCGGAGCTGTTAGCAGCACTTGGCTTGCTCCTTTTGCTTCAAAATGCTGTGAGAGCGCTTCTCTATCTTTCCAGATCCCCATGTTATCAATGATAAGGGCATCTTGAATATCATAAGCTGTATAATCGATTTCACTGGGATGATTTGCATAGATTACTTGAATGGCATTTCCATTCACTAATAATCTGTTGTTTTCATGGTCAACATCTACTGTTCCTGCGATATTGCCATGCACGGAGTCCTTTCGTAAAAGACTAGCGCGCTTCACAAGGTCATCTTCTCCTTTTTTACGAACTACAATTGCTTTTAATCGCAATTGGCTGCCGGTTCCTACTTTTTCGCTTAAAATACGCGCTGCCAAACGGCCAATACGACCAAATCCGTATAGAACAATGTCTTTGGCTTTAATCGTGATTTTATCTAATCCAATAAAATTAGCAAGTTTCACATGGAGGAAGGATTCAATATTACTATAATCAGTACTTTCTTGTTGCCATTCCTTTTCTAATCTACCCAGATCGATTTTTGCAGGTGCTAAATCCATCGCACAAAGCGCTTTTGCAAATTGTACAGAATTCTCTAATGAAACCTGTATTTTAGCAAAAGTGACTGCATAAGCATGGTCATTGATGACCTCTGTCACACCTTTATCTACAAGCTTTCGTCTAAACAGAACTAACTCGACATTTTTATCAAAGTATAAAGTACTTGCATGGGTTATTAGCTCAAGTGCTAATTTTTCCTTGCTTACCCAATTTTTCAACTCCGAACTGAAACTTGTATTCATTTTTGTTTTTTACGGTTAATTTTAAAAGAAAAGCCGGAAAATTCATTGAGAATAATCCGACTTTGCAAAAATATACATTGTGACTAGAAAGACATAACTAATTACCTAAATATGCTTTCAATAATTTACTTCTTGATGTTGTTCTCAGTTTATTTATCGCTTTATCCTTAATTTGACGAACACGTTCTCTGGTGAGGTCAAATTTGATTCCGATATCCTCTAAACTCATTGGATGTTCAACACCTATACCAAAGTAAAGCTTTATCACATCTTTTTGACGTTCCGATAGAGTGCTTAAAGAGCGTTCAATTTCGTTTCTAAGTGAATCCTTATATTCAAGGGCTCCATCTGTTTTATCTGTATTATTATTTTCTAATACATCCAGCAACGAGTTGTCTTCTCCATCTACAAATGGGGCGTCCATAGAAACGTGACGAGCGGCAACACCCAAGGTAGTCTCTACTTCAGAGGTTTGTAATTCTAAAACTTCTGCTAATTCTTCAGCAGTTGGCTCTCTTTCAAAAGTTTGCTCCAATTCTGAAAATGCTTTGTTAATTTTATTTAAGGAACCCACTTTATTCAAGGGTAAGCGAACTATTCTACTTTGCTCTGCTAATGCTTGAAGTATGGATTGGCGAATCCACCAAACAGCGTATGAAATAAATTTAAAGCCTCTCGTTTCATCAAAACGCTGAGCGGCTTTAATCAAACCTAAATTTCCTTCATTGATTAAATCACTTAAGGACAGTCCTTGGTTTTGATATTGCTTGGCTACTGAGACTACGAAACGAAGATTTGCTTTAGTAAGTTTCTCTAGAGCGATTTGATCTCCTTCTCGAATACGTTGAGCTAAGTCCACTTCATCATCAGGAGTAAGTAAATCCACCTTGCCAATTTCTTGAAGATATTTCTCCAGAGATTGCGATTCACGGTTAGTAATGGATTTAGTAATTTTTAATTGACGCATCTACAATTTGATTTTAGTGAATTCTGACTAGTAGGCAAAGATAAGTTAAAACCTACTGTATTTCAACTTTTAAGTCATCTAAAATATTGTTTAAAACTGTTAAGTTTTGCACATTTCAAAATTTAATTTGCTTTTTACATACAATTTTAGCTATAATTGCAATCTTAACACAAGCACCGAATGGCGAAAACAAAATACACAAGCGAATTTATGGTGAGGTCTTCACCCGCTATATTATATAATTTTTTAACATCAGCATCGTCTCTTGCTCAATGGTTTTGCGACACCTGTGATATCAATGGGGACGTTTACACGTTTGGATGGGATGGATATGAGGAAAATGCTGTCCTTGAGGAAACTGAAGACGATAAGTATGTTAAATATAGCTGGGAAGATGCAGATGATCCCGATGAGTATTTTGAGTTTAAAATATATAAATCGGAGATTAGCAATGATACGGTTTTAACTATCACTGATTTTGCAGATAAAGAAGATGTTGACGATCAGAAATTACTCTGGGAGAGTCAGATAGATACCCTAAGCAAGCGAATCGGCGCTTAAGCAAACACGAATTATAAAATCGTACCTTCATTTAGTGAAAAAGCTAGATAAACTTCTTGTATTAAGTTATTTAGGACCCTTACTCCTTACTTTCTGTATAGCGCTTTTTGTGTTAGATATGATGTTCTTGTGGAAGTATGTCGACGATTTAATTGGTAAGGGAATTAGCGGAGGGGTATTAGCTGAACTTATGTTTTTTGCCTCAGCAGTTCAAGTTCCTATGGCGTTTCCTTTAGCAGTTCTGGTCGCATCGATTATGACGTTTGGAAGTTTCGGCGAGCAATTTGAGTTAACCGCTGTTAAAGCCTCCGGAATATCACTTTTCCGTTTCATGCGTCCGCTCATTATTTTTACTATTTTCATGAGTCTGGGTGCATTTTATTTTTCCAATAATGTGCTTCCAGTTGCTAATTTGCAGTTTTCTACTTTGCTAAGTGATATTCGTAAGCAGAAACCCGCACTGGCTTTTCAAGAGAAGATATTCAATAATGATATTAAGGATTACAGTATTCGAGTGAATGGTAAGAGTGCGGATGATAGAACAGTTTATGACATCATGATTTATGACCACACTGAAAATCGAGGAAATAATCATGTGATACTCGCCGATAGTGCAGAATTTGGATATCTCAATGATGGTGCGGTGATGTCTATTTCTTTGCATAACGGCAGCCAGTATAAAGAAGAAACTATGCCAATCGAACTCAATGTCCCTGCCAAATTGATGACGACCAAATATAAATCTTGGGAAAAGCATTTTGATTTGTCAGAGTTTAAATTAGAGCGTCAAGACCAGACATCTTTCACTAAATTGCATCGTATGTTGAATCTGCGGCAATTGAAGGATGGAGCGGAATCAGTACTTTCTGCAATGGAAGATGAACGCAAATTGATGATGACTAATATTGCCAGGTATTATCTTTTCCTTAAAGAAAAAGAAGATACTAGTGGCTTGTATAATCAAGAATTATTGTCACTAGATTTCTACAGTGAATACGATAGTTTGCTCTATGCGCAAAAACTGAATGTGATAAACTCCTCCTTGATAAAGGCGCGAAACATGAAGAATATTTTGGTAAGTAAGGAGGAAATGTTGCGTTTTAAATTTAAGGATTTGATTCAATATCGATTGTATATGCATCAAAAATTCACCTTGTCAGTAGCGTGCCTAGTTTTATTTTTTATTGGGGCACCACTTGGTGCAATTATTAAGAAAGGAGGATTTGGCTGGCCAATGTTATTGGCGGTTATATTCTTTGTTATTTATATTGTGACCTCTATAATGGGGGAGAAGACCGCTGAGCAATTGGTTTTGACGCCATGGCAAGGGATGTGGTTGTCTACATTTTTGTTGTTGCCAATTGGGATATTCCTAACTTGGAAAGCTAAGAATGATTCGCCTATATTTACGGGGATATTTTACAAGAATTTATTCTTGCTTAAAAAGAAAGTGTCACGTGATTAATATTTTAAAAAAGACCACTGGATTTTATTTGCCTTTTATTTTGTTTATCGGAATAGGGGGAGGGCATTTAGTTTTTAATTACAATGATGGACTATGGGTGCTTTGGTTTTGCGAGCATTTCGATATCACCCGATATGAAATGTTTTCATGGTTTACATTACTGGGAGAACCTCAAGTTTTAATTCCATTGGCGTTAATTTTCTTTTTGTTTAATTTTGGTAGAGGTGTTTTCGTGGTTTCAACTTGGTTTATTGCCTCTGCAGTTACCATTATTTTGAAGGGTATTATCGCTAACCATAGACCAGCATATTACTTTGAAGACATTTTCATTTCCTGTGCAGGGGAATTATCGCTGTGGTATAATTTAAGTACGCCTTCGGGGCATACGACGGCGGCATTTGCGTTTTTTGCGGCTTTGGCCATTACGACAAAAAATAAAGGTGTACAACTTGTTTTTCTCCTTGTAGCTCTACTCGCGGGGCTGAGCCGAATGGTGCTTTTTATGCATTACTTTTACGATGTTTACTCCGGTGCTATTATTGGATCCGCAAGCGCACTAATTGTATGGTGGGGATTAAATAATAACGACCGATTGAAGTTCGATCAGTGGAAAAATAATACCTACCGAGATTTTAAAAAATGAAGTGGCTAAATAAAATACCTTATAAATTATTGCTTGCATTGATTGGCGCGCTTCTGTTCATACCTTTCTTAGGCAATGCTCCGCTATTTGATTGGGACGAAATCAATTTTGCAGAGTCCGCGCGAGAAATGCTAATTTCTGGTAATTATCTTCAAATTCAAATCGATTATCAAGCATTTGCTGAGAAACCACCATTTTTTATTTGGTTGCAGGTGATTAGTAT
>JADHRO010000035.1 GCA_016777395.1 Chitinophagales bacterium
TTGCACTTTGCCATTCATGTTGTAAAGCTCATGAATATCATGCACAAAAGGCGCCAATGGACCTAAGTTCTCATGCATAACTTGTTCTTTTGTAGACATTCCCATTTCTGCAAAAATTTGTTCAAATGGGGATTGAACCTCAGGATATTCCTTTAATCTATAATCCTCCAGTTCAGCCAACTCAGCTGCATAAGCAATGGCATCATCCAAGCTTCCAATTTCGTCTACCAAGCCTCTTTCCAAAGCTTGCTCTCCTGTCCAAACCCTTCCACCAGCCACAGCTAATACATCTTCCAACGGTAAACCTCTGCCTTCAGCCACTCTTGAAGTAAATGTTGCATAAATTTTATTTACATTCTTCTGAATTACTGTCGCCTCGTAATCGGTAAATTTTTCTGTTATTCCATTAGATGTTGCATGATCATTTAAAACCACATCATCAAAAGTAATTCCCAATTTATTATTGAGCATTTTCTCTAAATTTGGAACCAAACCAAAGACACCTATTGAACCTGTAATAGTGTTTTCTTCAGCAAATATTTTAGCTGCATTACAAGAAATGTAATAGCCACCTGAAGCTGCTAACTCCCCCATTGATACAACCACTGGCTTATCGGATTTAGCCAACTCCAATTCTCTCCAAATGACTTCAGAAGCTAATGCAGATCCGCCTGGCGAATTTACCCGAAGGACAATGGCTTCAATATCCTCGTCTGTTCTAATTGCTCTAATTTGTTTGGCAAATTTTTCACCTCCAATACTTCCTTCATCTCCCTGGCCATCAACGATGCTACCTTCAGCATAAATAAGAGCAATCTTATGACTTGATTTATTGACAGATGCAGTTGCAATTGCATAATCATTTAAACTTATAGATTCGATATCGTCGTTTGGACTTATTCCTAAATTTTCTTTAAGCTCTCCCAAAACTTCATCGAAATAGCGCGTGCCATCTATAATGTCTAATTTTGCGGCTTCTTTTGGGTCAAGCGCCAATAAAGAATCTAAGATTGAGTCAAAATCTTCTGGAGCAATATTTCGCTCATTGGCGATGTTGTTCACAAAATCCTCTTTAATCCCTTGCAGTAAATAAGTCATCTGTTCACGATTAGCCTCACTCATACCTTCTTGAATAAATGGTTCTACTGCACTTTTGTACTCTCCTACTTTAAAAACTTGTACTTCCGCATCAAGCTTTTCTTCGAGTAGTTTTTTATAAAAGGTAAGACGCGCACCTATTCCGCGCAATTCAATATATCCCTCCGGATTAGCATATAACCGATCTGCGACAGATGCTAGATAATAGGATTTTTGATCAATCATTTCCCCGTAGGCGATAATAAACTTTCCGCTCGTTTTAAATTCATTCAAAGCTTGTCTCAATACATCTAGACTAGCATATGCATTTGGCGTAAAAGAAAGATCCATATAGATTCCTTTTATCTTATCATTATTTTGAGCGTGCTCAATCGCTTCTAACAAACTTTGAAGTCCTGCTTTTTCTTGAGATATGTTTTCCAAATTATTCAAATCAAATGGCGAGTAGCCATCTCTTTCTTCAATGTCATAATCTAGTTTTAAAACCAATAATGAGTTGTCTGCAATCGTCTTAAGCCCCCGAGAAGAACCACCGCCATCGCCGAACGAGCTAGCGATTAGACCGATAAAAATCATTAGCATTAGAAAACTGATGACTTGAAAAATTGTTAGGCCGACTATTGTTGCCAAAACTTGCTTAAAAAAATTCATTATTGCTTATGTTTACATGAGAAAACAAAAGTACAAATTAATTCATTTAAATGATGGCCATACTTCTACTTGGAGGGAATTTAGGAAACAGAGAGGCATACCTGCGTTTTGCTTTGTTTCATCTAAAAAAAAATGTAGGGAAAGTCTTACAAATGAGTAAAGTTTATGAGAGTGGAGCTTGGGGGGAAGTTGCAAACAAGCCTTTCCTCAATCAGGTAGTTAAAATTAGTACCCGTTTATCCCCTCAAGAATTGCTCGAAGCGATATTATTCATTGAAAAATTGGCAGGAAGAAAAAGAACATTGAAATGGAGTAATCGAACCTTAGACATCGATATTTTGTATCTAGAGGATAAAGTAATTAATGAACCTTGCTTAAAGGTTCCTCATCCAGAGATCCAAAATAGAGCATTTACCCTTGTACCTTTAGCTGAAATTCAACCAAATTTCGTTCACCCAATACTTAAACAAACCACGAGGAACCTTTTGATTAATTGCGCTGATAATGTGTGCCCAAAAGAATACAAAAAAAGAGGTGTATAATTTTATAACCATAGAAGGATGCATAGGAGCTGGTAAAACCACCTTGAGTAAAATGCTAAGTGCGCATTACTCATGTAAAGGGATATTTGAAAATTTTGAGGATAACCCCTATCTCCAAAATTTTTATTTGAATCCAGAAAAGCATGCCTTCTCCCTGGAGTTATTCTTTATGGCGGAACGCTATCAGCAACAAAAACAATTGTTGGAAGAAATGAATCTATTTGGTGAAAAAGTGATAACAGATTATGCATTTTTTAAATCATTAGTTTTTGCCAACATTACACTGAAAGAAGATGAATTACAGCTTTACAAAATGCTCTTTCATATTATTTATCCCAATATTAAGTCGCCCGAGATAATATTGTATTTACATAAACCCACTGATCTTCTCATTCGAAACATAAAAAAACGAGGGCGCAGCTATGAAGCTGACATTAGCTTGGATTATCTCGAAAAACTGAATGCTACCTATTTAGATTTTTTCAAGCAACAAGACAAGTCGAAAGTTCTGATTGTGGATACTTCACAACTCGATTTTGTTGAAAGCAAGAACGACTTCAAAGAACTGTTGAGTATACTCGATAAGGAATACAATAAAAAAATAACGTATTTGTGAGTATTTTAAGAAAATAATTAAATTTGTTGGACAAGTAAATAATTAAGATCTTATGAAGTTGAAAAACCTTTTATTGTTAGCTATTAGTATATTAATACTTAATGTAAACTTGGCTCAAACTGCTGATTTAAAGCAAGAAGACAAACCATCAAGATTTATAACTGATGAAAAACCTTTCAAAACTTGGAGTATTGGCTTTTATGGTGGGTTAGTCCATCCGCTAACTGATATACGATATAAAGACTGGTTTGGTACCTTGGACCCCGTGAATGAAAACCAGTGGAATGCGGGTATCAAGGTCACGAAAATGTTTGATGCTGCATTTGGTTTGCAATTCAGAGGTTCGTACAATGTCCTTCAGGGAGCTTTTGACACTTTGGTGGTTCATCGAGAGGATAGAAATTATTTGGAGAATTCAGGGATTACGGAAGGAATTTATTTTAGAAACAACGTATTAAGTTCTTCAATAAACATATACTGGAATATAAGTAACACCGTTTTTGGGACCAATAGATATTTAAAAGCAAAGGCAGCTAAAACGACCCCCAAACCAAGAAAATTTTCTTTGTTTATGTTCACTGGTGTGGGCGGTACTTGGTTTGATCCACATGTCATGTTTGTTGAAAATAAAACGCCTGCAGATTTAACTGGTGTTGATTTTCAAACAGACCAAACGTTTGAAATCAACATTCCAATTGGGATAGGAGCTAAATTCAACATGACAAAAGCAATTGATATCGGATTAGAATATGTAATTAATTATGTTTTTACTGACAAACTTGATGGGTTTATATTTAACCACCCTGGGCGTATAAAAAACGATTTATATACCAACTTAAATTTCACAATGGACTTTAAAATAGGTAATAAGAAACAGTCCGATCAACATATTGAATGGGTGCAGCCTACCGGTAAGTTGTATGAGGAAATTGTACGTTTAGATGAAATAGAAAGGAAATTGAAAAAATTAATGCAAGATGACGATGAAGATGGAGTCTCTGATTTCTTCGATAAAGATATAAATACAGAAAAGGGATTGCTTGTCGATGGAAGCGGTCAAGCATTAGATTCTGACAAAGATGGGGTGCCTGATCAAAAAGATCAAGAACCATTTAGTGATTTCGGCGCAGAGATAGATTTGAATGGCGTTTCTTTGGATGATGATTTAGATGGTGTACCCAACCATAAAGATCAAGAAAAAAACACGAAAGCTGGTAATCTAGTAAACTTTCAAGGAGTTAGTATTCAATCAGAAATGGGAGTGGTTTCATCAGGGATAGTATATCCATCTATTTACTTTGATCCAGATCAAGCAACCATTAAAGCTAGCTATGCAGAAGATTTATTTTTGATAGCATCTGACATGTTGAGGCTTACAGACAATAAATTTATCATAACTGGACATTGTGATCAGAAAGGTTCAGATGAGTACAACATAAAACTTGCTCATAGAAGAGTTGAAGCAGTTAAGCTTTACTTAATAGAAAACTACAAGATAGATCCTGCACGAATAAAAACAGAAGCAAAAGGCAAATCTGCTCAAGATTCTCCTATTGCTGACATCAATAGAAGAGTGGATATATCTCTCATTCAAAATTGAATTTCAAATCATTAATTAGGCAAGAAGTTTTTAAAATTTAATCTGCCTTCTATCTTTTTAAATAATGAAAAAATAGTTGATTTAACTAAACCTATTTATGTAAATTAAAAAAAGCCCCCTATGTTAGGAGGCTTAGTATATATTAAATAATAATTAAGTCCTTTATTTAGCTGCAACTGCTATATTATTAGCATAGACTCGGGAATCATTTTGATAGTGTATAACATATTTCAAGGTTGAATTTTCATATATATTCCAAATACCATTTTTCATTCCCTTTGAAAAAGAAGCTTCTATAGCAACAGAGCCATCGGGATTGAAGGATTGCCAAACGCCTTCTCTTTTGCCATTAACTATAATTCCACTTTCAGTAACAATATCTTCATCATATATTACAGCTGAATGAGTTTTTTTGTCGATTTTTTCTAGCACTATTTTCTTTGATATACCATCGTTTTTTAGCTGAGCATGCAAATTAAATGAGAAGAACAAAATACTTAAACTTATTAAAATATGTCTCATGATTTAAACATTTATTTATATAAAGGTAACAATTTCTTAACATAAACAGACTTTTTCTGTAATAATTATGTCTTTTAATTTTTTTAGTACCTTTAAATCGTGATAAAAAAATTCATATTTCAACTTTTTTTAGGCATCAGTTTCTCAAGTTTAGCGCAGCAAAATTGCACTTCAGAAAGGTATTACACAGAAGTGTTCAGCAATACGCAAAATACCACAGGAATCAAATTTGCAGCCGTCAATCCATATGGCATATTAACCAATCAAGATTTATATTTAGATATCATTGAACCAGTCGGAGATACCTTAAGTAAACGTCCATTGATTTTGCATCAGTTTGGCGGTGGTTTTTTAATTGGTTGGCGAACAGAGCCCGTAATACCTCAAATGGCAGCAATGTATGCTAAGCGAGGATTTGTATTTGCCACTATTGATTATAGACTAGGATTTAACCCTTTAAGTGGGCAAAGCGCTGAAAGAGCCGTTTACCGTGCCACTCAAGATTTACGTGCTTCACTAAGGTTCCTTGTAGATAATGCTGATCAATATGGAATTGATACTTCTGCAATTTTCTTAACCGGAACGAGTGCTGGATGTCTAGCCTCATTCGTTTCTACTTTTATGAATGAAAGTGACCGCGCGGATATTCCATCAACCTACGGCTATACTTTAGAGCCCGCAGATTTGGGTTGTATAGATTGTTCAGGCAACAATAATTTCAATAATCAGGAAGTACGAGTCCACGGGATCATTAATAACTGGGGGGCTATGCTCGACACTTCATATATCAACATTGCTTCAGATCCTGCAGATAACGTGCCTGTAATATCATTTCATGGCACCAATGACATTATCGTGCCTTATGCGCAAGGCAGTCCTTTTTCATTGCCTATTTTCCCAACCGTTCAAGGCAGCTTATTAATTCATCAGCGATTGGATAATCTAGGGGTAAAGAATCGTTTATTCCCATTACAAGGACTAGGTCACGAACCGCAACTCCTTCAATTACAAACATGGGTAACCGATACTATTATTAGACAAGGAAGTCAATTTCTTTATGAAATAATGTATGGAGACTCCATTCAAATAGCAGGAGATAATACCGTATGCCTAAATGATACACTTGACTATTTTTTACCAGCTAATGAAGGAAGTCAATATTGTTGGGATTTTTCTGGTGGAACAATGGTTCAGCTGGATTCCAATTATATTCGTATTGTTTGGGACACATTGGGTAGCCACGTGCTTCGCGGTTATGAGTTAGACAAAAGAGAAATTTCCAAACAGGCCACACTGTCTATTCAAGTTAATACCCCACCCATTCCGTTTATAGAATTCTCTAGTCTTGATGGATTATTCACATTTTCATCCACCAGCACAGCCAATACCTTCTCCTGGAATTTTGGCAATGGGAATCAAGGAATCGGCAATCCAATTAACGAGCAGTATACTGATACAGGCTTATTTGTGCTCAGTTTAATGCTTGAGGATGATTTTTGCTCAAACTCTAAAGACAGCTTGATATCATCCACAATATGTCCTGTAGCAGCAATGCAAGTCATTGAGGATGATAGTAGTTTGGTATTTTTAAATACTTCAGCTTTTGGTGATTCCAGCACCTGGATACTTGAAGATGGAAGCTTAGCTTATGGCGACACCCTAACCTTGTCTTTCAGTCAAGAAGGCAGCTACAGCATTGGCTTAATTTCAGCAAACAACTACTGCAGCGATACACTCACCCAAATAGTACCCATCAACTTTTGCAGTTTAGCAGATTATTCCTACCAAAGCAATCAGTTATCTGTGGACTTTACAGAACAAGCATTTAATGCATTCTTTTATGCATGGGATTTTGGTGATGGGAATAGTTCAGCACTCCCAAACCCAACGCATACGTATAGCCAACCGGGTATTTATGCCGTCACATTAATTACGACAACGGCGTCATCTTGCGCAGATACTGTGATTAAGCAAATCAATGTAGATTTAAATTCATCGATTTCAACAATCGCGCTAGATAATGTGCAAATAGTTCCAAACCCTGCAAGAAATGGTATCTCAATTAATGGAATAAGCCTGGAGTATGGGCTTGAATTTGAGTTATTTTCTATGGATGGCAAACGAATAATGAAAACTAAAATCCACAAGTCCTATGTCCTCTTGCCCCGAATGGCCGAGGGAGTCTATTTAATAAAGCTGGGTAATCAAGCACAAATTGATATCCGTAAAATTGTAATCAAGCACTAGCGAAACCATTCACATGAAATCCGAGGAGGAATACAAAAATACATTAAGCGAAGCGCAATACAAGGTATTAAGAGATAAAGCGACAGAAGCACCCTTTTCTGGAAAATACAACCTGCATTTTGAAAAAGGCAATTATCAGTGTGGCGCTTGTGGGATATCCCTTTTCAGTTCTGAAGGAAAATATGACGCGGGCTGCGGTTGGCCAAGTTTTCATAGTCCAATTGACAATGACAGAATCAAGACTCAAAGAGATTTAAGCAATAATAAAGAACGAACTGAAATATTGTGTAAAAATTGTGGGAGCCACTTGGGGCATGTATTCAATGATGGGCCCACAGGCTCGAGGTATTGCGTGAATTCTTTAAGTTTAGCTTTTAAAAAAAAGCCTTAGTCCAGCTCCCTCACAATAAAAAAGCCATCACTACCCTTCTTTTGATACAAAGGCATAAGAATCAATCCATCTGAAGGAGCTAATATCTTTCCTTTTCTATCATCAGCCAAATATTCTCCTTTTTTTACTTCTTGGAAATTGATATATCCAGGGTGCATCACGAACTCATCTTCCTCTGTTATCTTATGAAGATGAACCACTTCAACATTTTGTGGCAAATGATTGAAATCCTCAGTCATTTTATCCAGTATAAATTGATAGGGTTCTAAATCTCTATCTTTCAAACAAGATGTTTTTGTGAAAATAGATACTAATCCAGCCTTCATCCGATCGACGGCCTCAATTTCTGCATGCTGCCCCGCCTCATAAGCTACTGCTGGCAAACCTAGTTCATCAAAATATTCCAAGGTTGTTCCTTTAATTTTTCCGACCATTCCATTAATCAGTGGCACCGGAATATCAAGAGCCAATTCACTGCTTCTAGGATGAGAATTGGTAATGCAAAAACATCCTCCGATGGCAGAAGTGGTATGCAAATCTATTAACATCAACTCTTTGCCCTTATCATAAACTACATCTAGGATTAACTCTAATATATGCTTTTGTTCAATATCTTCCGAAGTGTTAAGCATACCATAGGGTAAGGCGGCTAGCTTGCGAATTTTTGAAAGATACCATTGCCTGTTCAAATCCTTATGGATATATCGAATATCTTGCTCTAGTGCTGCCAAGTTGCAAGCAATTCCTATGATTGTGCCATCAAAATCAACTTGTTTCTTTTCAAACTCCTCAAACAACTCTTCGAGAGCCTGAATACCGAGTTTTTCATTGCCATGAACCCCCGCAAAAATTAAAAAAGTCTTTGCAGCTCCGTACTTCCCATATCTTCCTATCAATCTCTCCATCCGGTCGCAAAAATACATTTTTATTAAAAGATGAACTAATGTCGTTTAGAAAGCGCTTTAGATTTTAAGACAGCATGAGATGCATTAGAAGATTCTTATCGTTTGATATGTTATGCAAAAAAAGTCAACACATTCAATAAAAAAACTTGAATGAAAGATTACAAGCTTTTGAAGATGAAGGAAATTTAATACTGTTCATTTTCATTGGGGAAGTCTATTGAACGGACATCTTGAATGTATGATTCTACAGCCCCTTTGATATCATCATAAAGATTGGCATAACGTCGTAAGAATCTTGGGCTAAATTCCGAAGTAATTCCTAACATATCGTGCAAGACTAATACTTGTCCATCGACATCATGGCCTGCCCCAATTCCTATAACCGGTATTGAAATTGATTCCGCTACTTGTTTAGCCAATTTAGAAGGTATTTTTTCAAGCACTACAGCAAAACAGCCGATTTCTTCAAGCATTTTAGCATCCGCTACCAATTTAGCCGCTTCCTCTTCTTCTTTAGCACGAACCGTATAGGTGCCAAATTTATAAATACTTTGTGGAGTAAGACCTAGATGTCCCATTACCGGTATTCCTGCTGTAAGTATTCGAGTTACCGATTCTCTGATTTCTGCACCCCCCTCTAACTTCACAGCATGAGCACCTGTCTCCTTCATAATTCTTATACTTGCATCTAATGCCGCTCTGCTGTTTCCTTGGTATGACCCAAAAGGTAAATCCACTACAACTAGGCATCTATCAACAGCTCGAACAACGGAAGATCCGTGATAAATCATTTGATCCAAGGTAATTGGCAAGGTCGTTTCATGTCCTGCCATAACATTACTGGCACTATCTCCTACCAGAATAATATCAATTCCTGCCGCATCAACAATTTTAGCTAAGGAAAAGTCATAGCTTGTCAACATAGAAATTTTCTCATTAGTATTCTTCATGGCTTGCAAGGTATGCGTAGTTACTCTTTTCACGTTCTTATGTACTGACATGGGAAATGTTTTAGTGGTTTATCTATCAGGAGCAAATATAGCGTTTCCTTTTTGTCAAAACAATATGCCTAAATGACACTTTTTCTCTTAATTCCTGCATGATGTATGACAAAATTTCACGCAATACGCTTTATACAGCCATTGGAACAGATATTGAAAAGGCTTTGATGTAAATAATAATTAAACAACCAAAAAATAAATAGTAATGGGTAAAATTATAGGAATTGACTTAGGCACCACTAACTCGTGTGTAGCGGTTATGGAAGGTAGCGACCCAGTAGTAATTCAGAACGATGAAGGAAGAAGAACTACACCGTCGGTAGTAGCTTTTATGGATAACGGTGAGCGTAAGATCGGTGATTCTGCTAAAAGACAGGCAGTAACTAATCCAACACGTACTGTGGCCTCAGTAAAAAGATTTATGGGTAAACGTTTTAGCGAAAGCCCATCAACAGATAGAGTCGCGTATAAAGTTGCAAAAGGCGATAATGACACCGTTCGTGTAAAGATTGACGATAGAATGTACACGCCTCAAGAAATTTCAGCAATGATTCTTCAAAAAATGAAGAAAACAGCTGAGGATTATTTGGGTTCTGATATAACGGAAGCAGTTATTACTGTCCCTGCGTACTTCAATGATTCTGAGCGCCAGGCGACAAAGGAAGCCGGAGAGATTGCAGGTTTAACGGTAAGAAGAATTATTAACGAACCAACAGCTGCGGCACTAGCTTATGGCTTGGATAAGAAAAATCAAGATTTAAAAATTGCTGTATACGATTTAGGTGGAGGAACTTTTGATGTTTCTATTCTTGAATTAGGTGATGGTGTTTTTGAAGTGAAATCTACCAATGGAGATGTAAATCTAGGTGGTGATGATTTTGACAACATGATTATCGACTGGTTAGCAGATGAATTCAAAAAAGAAGAGAACGTAGACTTGAAGAAAGACCCTATGGCACTTCAACGTTTGAAAGAATCAGCGGAAAAGGCGAAAATTGAATTGTCAAGTTCTTCTGAAACAGAAATCAATTTGCCATATGTTACGGCTATTGATGGTGTTCCGAAGCACTTAGTGAAAAAATTAACTCGTGCGAAGTTTGAGCAACTAAGTGATAAGTTAGTATCAAGAACTTTAAAGCCAATGGAAGCTGCGTTAAAAGATGCCGGATACACGAAAGGTGATATTGATGAAGTGATCTTAGTAGGTGGTTCAACAAGAATCCCTAAAATACAAGAAACTGTAGAAAAGTTCTTCGGCAAGAAACCTTCTAAAGGGGTAAATCCGGATGAGGTTGTTGCTTTAGGAGCTGCTATTCAAGGTGGTATCTTGAGTGGAGATGTTACCGACGATATCGTTTTAGTAGACGTAACTCCGCTTTCTCTCGGATTAGAAACTATGGGCGGAGTAACTACCAAGCTAATCGAATCCAATGCAACAATTCCAACCAAAAAATCACAGGTTTTTACGACTGCAGTGGACAATCAGCCTTCAGTGGAGATTCACGTTCTTCAGGGTGAACGTTCAATGGCAAAGGATAACCGAACAATCGGACGTTTTCACTTAGGTGATATTCCTCCAGCGATGAGAGGTATCCCTCAGATTGAAGTTACTTTTGATATTGATAGTAATGGTATCTTAAGCGTAAGCGCAAAAGATAAAGGAACTGGTAAAGAGCAAAGTATCCGAATCGAAGCTTCAACAGGTTTAAGTCAAGAAGAAATCGATAAGATGAAAGCTGAGGCTAAAGCGAATGAAGATGCTGATAAATCAGCTAAAGAGGAAATTGAAAAAATGAATCAGGCAGATAGCTTAATTTTTCAAACGGAGAAACAAATCAAAGAGTATGGTGATAAAATCCCTGAGGATAAAAAAGCACCAATCGAAGAAGCTTTAGCTGAATTAAAAACGGCACATGAAGCAAAAGATATTCCTGCTATCGACACTGCAATGGAGAAATTAAATACGGTATTCCAAGCAGCTAGTCAGGATATCTATGCAGCTCAACAAGCTGAAGGTGGAGCTGAAGGCGCAGCTCCAGGTGGTGAAGCTCCGGAAGGTGCTGAAACGTCAGGAGAAGGTGCTGATGATGCCGAAGATGTTGAATTCGAAGAAGTTGAAGAAGAAAAAGAGTAATTCTTTCAGTTTGATAAATAGTCAGATATAAGAATAAGACAATTAGACAAAAACCCTTCGCTAGCTGCGAAGGGTTTCTTGTTTATACCTAGACTATCGCTAAAATAGTTTTAGAAAGCTCATCGTAGTTTAACTAGTTCATCTTTTTAGATCTAAGAACCTACTAAATCTTTACGAATGCATTTCATAAAGGATTGTAACTATAAGACCAGGGTAATGTTTTGATGCCAGAGATAACAATTGTGTTTTTTCTTTCACCTTTAAATTGAATGGAGGAAGCAACAAATTTAATCCACTTTGCTTTTTCAACCGTGTTCCTTGCCCAGAAATAATCTCTTTGTTTGCCTCGAAATCTCCCTCTGGCAGATGTTCTGTCAGTATGATATATTTATATTCCATTAACTTCTCCACCACCGCAAGGACTTCAGTATTTGAAAGGTGTTGCAATACTTGTCTTATAATAGCCACATCCCCTTTAGGCAATTTATCTAAGGCAATATCCATACAATGGAATTCTAACTGTTCATCTTTAAATTTTTTTTTGTTAAAAGCAATAAGATCGGTGACAATATCAATAGCGATGTAACGCTGCGTATATTTCACTAAATCTTTTCCGACATTAAAATCACCACAACCTAAATCACAAACTACAGGAGGAACATTGAACGAGGTTAAAAACGAAACAAGCGAGTTAATGTATGGGCTTTTTAGCTCAGAATTGTGAGAACCAATCCCAGAATAGAAATCTGTTTTGTTGTCACCCCAAAGTTTCATTGCGTATATCTGCTCCATCGCAGCCTTAGTTGGCCAAGGATTTTTAACTGTCTTAATTTCAATTTCTTTTTTTTTCATTTGAGTCAATAATAGTAATTTTAAGCGATTAGGGTAAAAAAAGCAGAAGTCAAAGGAGATGCACTTAAAATAATTAAACAGCAACATTTGAAGATAATACGTAAACTTCTAATTATCGATTAATCTATAAAATGTTCCTAAATTTTGACCTGTAAAAACCATTAATGGGACTTATATTTTACATGTTTAGTTTGTTTAAAATGAAAGAATCTCTGGGGATATTATCAGGTAGATTGTTTAAGCGCTTAAGTAAAAAAGAAATTGCAGCTAAGGTTTCATGGATATTTACAGCCATTTTAATACTTTCTATACGCCAAAGTTGCCTGCACTTTCTCGAATGAATCCTGCTATTGCTGATTCGAGTATTCTGTATTTTTTTTCAAAGT
>JADHRO010000036.1 GCA_016777395.1 Chitinophagales bacterium
CTAATGTTTCTACCTTCTCGACCGATTATTTGACCTTTTTGATCGTCTGATTCTAAATTGAAAACTGAAACGGTGTTTTCAATAGCATGTTCTGCTGCAGTCCGCTGGATAGTCTGAATAACAATTTTCTTCGCTTCTTTATTGGCTTGAGCTTTCGCTTCATCCATTATTTGTTTGATATGAGACATCGCATCGGTCTTTGCTTCTTTCTTAAGTGTCTCGATTAATTCCTCTTTAGCATCTGAAGCAGAAAGGTTTGATATTTTCTCTAGTTTGTTAACAAACTCCTCATGCTGCTTATCAACCTTTTCTTTCTTGATGGACATTAGCTCAACTTGTTCGCTTAAATTAGATTTTAAAGTATCTAATTCTTTCTCTTTTCGAGAATTCTCTTCTATTTTTTTACTAATGTTTTGTTGATTTTCTTTAATCTGTTGTTCCTTTTGTCTTAAGCGCTCCTTTCGTTCACTGGTTTCTTCTTCGAAGTTAGCTTTCTTTTGAATGAAATTTTCTTTGGTCTCAAGTATTTTACTTTGCTTGATACTTTCAGATTTTGCTTTAGCTTTTTCAAAGAAAGTGTCGGACTTCGCTTTTGCATTACTAATAATTAACTCGGCTTCTTTTTTAGCAGCTTCATCAATTTCTTTGGCTTTGCTATTGGTTAACATTTTACCAATTACAAGGCCTACTGCTAGGCAAACAACACTGGCAATTATTGGTACTATCATTGGATTCATTTTACTTCGTTTAAAATTAAAAAATAAAGTAAGATCACCGAATCGGAAGGAGGTAAATAAAATTCTTAGCCTTTTAAGATTTGCTCTAATTTTGAAAGTTCACTTTCAAAATTAAGCTCATTTGAATTTTTAATTCTTTGACTTTCAATATTCTGTACTGCATACATCAAAGCGCTCATGGCTAAATAATCCTGTTTGTCTTTAGCGGCATACATCTGCTGAAATTGCTTCACTTTATCATTAATCTCCTTAGCAGCATTTCTCACATCTTCTTCTTCACTCTTTTTTATCTTTAAAGGGTAAGGTCGATCCGCAATTATCACATTGATGTTAATAATGTCTGCTGAGTCTTTATTCATTTTAATGATTGAGCAAGGCAATACACCTATCTATCTCCTTTATATATTCGTTAATCTTACGCTTCAACTCTTTTGTCTCTTGTGGTTTGTCATCTCCACGGATACTTTTTGCTAATTTAAGCGTTTGCAACTTTTGATTTAAGTCTTCTAGTTCTATTTTGTGAACATCTATTTCTTTAATCAACGCTAAATTAGTATTAATCATTTCATTTTTCTCATTTTTTAGCAAGGCAATTTCCTCAATAAGTTTTTCTACTTGTTGATGAACAATTTTTATTCTGGAGGCACTACTATTCATTATTTTCTAATTGTTGCATTAAAATTTTTTTCTAAGGTCGCAATTATTTTATTCATTGTTGCATCTATCTCCTCATCGGTGAGTGTTTTCATCTTATCCTGTAGTTTGAAATTTATAGCATAAGACTTTTTGCCCTCACCAATTTTATCCTTGCTTTTGAATATATCAAACAAATCTAATCCTTTTAGTAATGAACCTGCATGTTGGGTTATTTTATTTTTAACAGCCTCAAATTCTATTTCATCATCCAGTATTACGGCTAAATCTCTGTTAACCTCAGGAAATTTTGATTGCTCCTCAAAACGAATTTTTTGATTATTTAAAACAGTCATAATTTTATTCAAGTGGAAAAATGACACAAATACCTCTTGCTCTATTTCAAATAGGGCTAGTTGATCTGTATCAACAGGTCTTATATCAACAAGGATATCTTTTTTCTTCTGAAAATACACAGTGCTATCGTCAGCACTTACCCACTTGCCTGTTAGTTTTAAGTTTCCAAATAGGGCTTCGGCGATTCCTTTTAAATGAAATATTGAGGTGTTTTGCTTTGGACTTATCCAATTAGCATGGGTGACTTCTCCGGTATAGTAGAGCGCTAGTTGGGCGTCTTGTGTGTGGTCGACATGGTAAATATTGCCAAACTCATAAAACTTTAAGTTGGCTTGTTTTCTGTTGATATTATGCCGCAAGACTTGAAGCGCTTCTGGCAATAAAGACGCTCTCATACTATCTAAATCTGAGGTCATACTGTTTTGCAACTTGACTAACTTTTTCCCTTCAGGATAAAACTTGGATTGACTAATAGAGTTTGTCATGATTTCGGAGAAGCCAAATCCGTTTAAAGTATGCCCAATTCTTTCTTTTAACTGGTGCTCATCTATGCCTTCATGGAAGGAAAGTGTGGATCGAACCGTGGAAGGAGTTTGGATATTGTTGAAACCATATATCCGCATCACCTCTTCAATTACATCAACTTCTCTGAGTACGTCAGCTCTCGATAAAGGAGAAAGTATGCTTAATCGATCAACATCTTCATCGATTACTTCAAATTCTAGATCGATTAAAATTTGTTTTACTAAACTCATCTCAAACTGATGGCCTGAAAGGCTATTCAGTTTTTGTAATCTTAAGGAGATTTCTTTCTTTTTTATCTCTTCGGGATATTCATCATACCAATCACTTGCTACATTTCCGCCCGCTATTTCCTCTAATAACTGCACCGCTCTTTCTAAGGCAATGATAGCAATAGATGGGTCAGCTCCTTTTTCATAACGTTGAGCGGCATCAGTTCTTAATCCGTGTCGCGTGGATGTTTTTCTAATGGTTCCACTTTCAAAATAAGCACTTTCTAAAAAGATCGAATGTGTTTGATCGGTAACACCCGATTTGATTCCGCCAAATACTCCCGCCATACACATCGGTTCGCTTGTATTACATATCATAAGGTCATCCGCATATAGCGTTCTCTCTACCTCATCTAGGCTCACAAATTTACTTCCTTTAGGGAGGTTTTTGACGATAATTGTATCACCTTTTACTTGTTCCCAATCGAATGCATGCAAAGCCTGGCCATATTCTTTAAGAACATAATTGCTTATATCCACGACATTGTTAATCGGTCTAACACCAATGGAAAGTAATCTTTGCTTTAACCAATCCGGAGATTCCTTAATTTGTAAATTCTCAAGGATAACTCCCGCGTACCTAGGACAAGCGAGAGTATTCTCCACTTTTATACTTGCTTTTAAGGCATTCCCCGCGGTCTTTACAGTAACTTTTGGCAGCTTAACCCTTAGCTTATTCTCTCTAAAGACATTTAGAGCAGCAGCAATATCTTTTGCTACTCCAATATGACCCATTGCATCTGTTCTGTTGGGGGTTAAGCCAATTTCAAAAACAAAGTCTTCATCTATATTGTATAATGTTGAAAGGAGCGTACCTACCGGGATTTGATTGCTCAAAACCATGATTCCTTCGTGACTGCTTCCTAAACCTATTTCATCTTCAGCACAAATCATTCCTTCTGAGGGTTCGCCTCTGAGCTTTGCTTTTTTGATGGTAAAACATTCTCCATTAATAGGATATATTGTTGTTCCCACGGTTGCTACCGCGACCTTTTGTCCAATGCCTAAGTTTGATGCCCCACAAACAATATTTAGATTTTGTTCTTCTCCTATATCAACGGTGGCTATTGAGAGTTTATCTGCGTTTGGATGCTTTTCTTTGCTTATCACTTCCCCGACCACCAATCCTTTTAGTCCTCCTGGCACCATACTAAATGGCTCAACATGCTCTACTTCCAAGCCTGTATTCGTTAAAATCTCAGCTAACTCCCAAGGGGTCTGGTCGATTGCCAATAATTCTTTCAGCCAATTATAAGATATTTTCATTTTTTTATTCTTATTAAGGGATTAGTTCAGCCATAGTGGCCGTTTCAATATCATCATTATCAAGTCGCACAAATGCTACCACATACATATGATTCATCGTCCATAGCTTATTGGTATCATAGTCATCAATATCAATTTTAAATTCCTTGATGATGACTGTGTTTTGCGTTACATCACTACCAATATTAGCACCAATTAAGGGGGAAATAGATTGGCGAAGCACAAACTCATGTTCATAGTTACTAATCTTGACGCTACCATCTAATTGCTCTGCAATAATTTCACTTTCAGTAAGGTAGAATCCTAAATTGTGGTTGGGTGCATTTTGATTATAGCTTAGTATTATTCTGTATCTAACTGTTCTTTCTGTTTCGTCTGCATCAATAATTTCTAGGTTCATTTTTACAAAGCTGCTCTGCGCTAACTCATTATTTACAAGACCAGACCAAGTGCCAGGAGATTGTTGAAGTCGACTTCCATTTATTATTTTACGATTAACAAATGTCGATGGTTTGACGCCTACCGGACCCAAACTGCTTGCCAAATTATTGGCATCACTATTTCTTAAATCTTGATCGTTTCCGTAGGGTAAGGCTAGAAAGTCGCTATGAACGGTAACGGGCACAAATCGATCACCTAAACTATTAAACAGACCATTGGTTATAGCATTGCCTAATGGACAATTAGAACACCTTACACCTGAGAATTCTTCAAAAAGAACATTTTTATTGACCGATGGGATAGGAGTAGCCGAGACATAGCTCGTATCAACTAATGTGGCTTGTTCTTCTTCAAAATTTATAAACGGGCCTTCCTCTTCACACGCACTAAGAAGGATAAACAGACCTAATAGAAAACCTATATTTTTCATCTTCATTATTTTTTATTTATAAACTAGAAGCTAGTATTTAATCCAGCTCTTACGCCATTAAACGCTGGCTCTAATCTACATATTCCCCCGGTACAAACAATTCCCTCTACTTGTCTTACATATGAAATGAAAAACCGGTGAGGACCTTCAGTATAAGACGTATAAACGGAGTAGTAATGTTCATTTTTGCTTGATTTATTTGGTCCAGGTTTGAAGTTCCACATATCTGAAATGGAGATTGATAATTTGGGTGCCATATTAAATTCAATCAAGGCATACAGCCATTGCCCAAAATCCCGCTGCGCACTTTGATATTGAGCTTCAAAACGCAAGGATTTCTTTCTATCTAACTTGTAAGTCAACTCAAAAAATGGAGAATAGACTTGCACATCCGTTGGGAGGTTTGCAGGTCCCTCATAAAATTCTTGATTGTATTGAACGAACTGTAAACCAATTAATGTCTTCACTTTCTTACTAACCTTCCATTCTGTATCTAGGTATAATTCTCGAAACAAGTTGTCTGCTGCATAGCTTTCAAGTTTGATTTTATTGCGATGAATTTCGGAAAAGCTGTAATTAAAGGTTATTCCTTTTTTCGGCGTATACGTTCCATCCAATGAGAAGGAGGTTTCCTCTATTTCTTGAGAGGCAGGTTGGTATCTAGCCGGTAATCTCAATGAGTTTTGGCGGTTGGTGGGAGGTATAAAATTGAGTGCTCCATTGATTAATGTCTCATTGTCCTCAGGGGAAGTTCTAAATTGGAAATTATCCGTCCGTTTAAACTGAGCAGAAATGCCAAAACCTTTTTTAGAATAGGTTAAACTGGTATAGATAATATTTCCAGGCTTGTTGGAATATACATTAAATAAAGGATCAACAATAGATTTATTTAAAGGATCATTAATTGCTTCAGATGTTTTAAATGCTCCTTCAATAAACCAGGAAACTTTACCTATATTAAGTCTGTTGTATAAAGAAAAAACATAGGTATTATATTTTGGTATAAAGCGATCTTTTAATTCATATCCGTTAATTACGTTAGCAATAGTTGTCATAGATTCTTCATCTATCGTTCTATTCACTGCTGAAATACCAGGGCTAAATGTTACTTTTTCACCAACACTTAAATAGCCTTCCACGTTGACTCCTTTAATGATAGGATTATAAAAACTAAGTCTGTTTTTACGAACCCCAACAAAACCTTTTGCAAACCAATTATCATTAAATTGATATTTTGCCTTAACTCCAAAAATAGCGTTGTCGATACCTAGGAACCGGTTTTCATAGGCCCTAAAAGTAATACCACTTCCGAATTGGTCATAAAAGTGCCCTCCGGTGATTGTGAGCTTCTTAAAATCTTTTTCTACGTACCAACGACCTACACCGAAAGCCGTGTATGCATCCTCGTTCGGATTGTGGAATCTAGAATTCATAAACATATCCAATCGAATACCCGTTCTGAAGCCCCATTCATCATTACTGTAATTGACCGTTAGCCAACCATCAGCAGAAGATTTCAAATCATCATAATGGTTTGTCCCTGAAGCCCCAATTGTACTATCTTTAACATAGTAATCGTTCCTTAGTTCTAAATCACCTGAGATAAAGCCTTGTGCATGGATGCTTTGAGCAATCGAAAGAAGTAAAAACGTAAAAGTGAATAATTTATTCATCAAAAGGAGTTAATTGATTGGTAAAATTAAGATATTAGCTGTGATAACAAAAGCAAAATCTTTAATATTCTATTTTGGCACAAAGATTGCCAATTATTAACCAAATAACAAAATATGAAAATGTATCGTAAATCAATACTCACAGGGCTAGTTTTGGCTTTTGGCTTTTTTGTCTTAAATGCACAAAATAATCCAACAAAACAGGTTTTTACGGAAAAGCAATTGCCTAGCTTAAGTCTAAATGATATGTATGGGAAGAAGGTTGAGGTTGCTAAGTATGGCAAGAATGAAAAAATAACGGTGCTCAGTTTTTGGGCTACCTGGTGTTCTCCATGTAAAAAGGAACTCAATAATATTTCATATTTGTATGAAGATTGGCAGGATGACTATGATATGGAGTTAGTGGCTATTTCAATTGATGATGTTCGAAATACATCTAAAGTAAAGACTTATGTGGATGGTCAAGCATGGGATTATGATGTTTTACTGGATACCAATGAAGACTTAAAGCGTATGATGAACTTCCAAACTGTTCCTTACACGGTTTTAATTGATCAACGGGGCAAAATAGTATACACGCATTCAGGCTATGTTGAGGGAGATGAGTATATATTAGAAGATCATATAAAGGAATTGATAAAATAATTTAGGCGCATTCAATTGCATTTGAAATGACGTTTTAAGCACCTGAATTTAAGCTCTAATTTCAGGCCTTAATTGTGGTATTTGAGCAAATCAACTTTCTTCTAGTTAGGTTTCTAAATGCTTCAACCATAGTGTCAAAATTCAATTCGTCTAAATATCTATTAAGCCTTATCTTTGCCATTCATATTAAAAATCAATCCATATGGCTAACGCATTCTTCAATGTTCCAAAACCAGTAAATGAGCCAGTAAAAGCCTATGCTCCTGGTAGTCCAGAACGAAAAAGTATTAAGAAAACACTTCGAGATTTAAAGAGTAAAACCATTGATATACCGATGGTGATTGGTGGCAAAGATATTTTTACGGATAATAAAATTTCAATGCATCCTCCGCATGAAAGAAAGCATTTACTTGGTACTTATAGTAAAGGAACAGCGAATCATGTCCAGCAAGCAATTGATGCGGCAATGGAAGCTAAACCCCAATGGGAAGCTTTACCGTGGGAAGAAAAAGCTGCTATCTTTTTAAAAGCAGCAGATTTGTTAGCTGGCCCTTACAGAGATTTGTTGAACGGATCTACTATGCTCGGTCAAAGTAAAAATATAATGCAAGCTGAAATAGATGCGGCATGCGAGCTCATCGACTTCTTTAAGTTTAACGTTCAATACATGACTGATTTGTATAAAGAACAACCAGATTCCAATCCTGGGATGTGGAATAGATTAGAATATAGACCACTAGAAGGATTTGTATTTGCGGTTACCCCATTTAATTTTACATCTATTTGCGGTAATCTTTGTGCGGCACCTGCAATGATGGGAAATACTATTGTTTGGAAGCCAAGCTCAACACAAATTTATTCAGCTTATTATTTGATGAAATTATTTAAAGAAGCTGGTTTGCCGGATGGTGTTATTAATATGGTAATGACTGATGGCAAGGTCGCAGGTGAAGAGTGTTTCTCCCATCCTGATTTTGCAGGAATTCACTTTACAGGTGGTACTAGAACTTTTCAATTTATGTGGAAGACCATTGGAGATAATATTTCAAAATATAAAACTTACCCACGTATAGTTGGAGAAACAGGAGGAAAGGATTTTATAGTTGCACACGCAAGTTCTATCCCTGCTCAGGTTTCTACCGCTCTTTCTCGTGGTTCTTTTGAATATCAAGGCCAAAAGTGCTCTGCAGCTTCAAGAGCGTATATTCCTTCCAATATTTGGGATGAAGTCAAAACTGCTTTAATTAAAGATGTGAAGTCTTTCAAAATGGGGAAAGTGGACGATTTTGGAAATTTTATCAATGCAGTTATTGATGAGAATTCATTTGATAATATTGCTAAGTATCTAGACGCGGCTAAAACAGATAAGAATGCAGAAATTATAGTTGGAGGAGGATATGATAAAACAGAGGGCTTCTTTATTGAGCCAACCGTTATAGTAACTTCCGACCCTAAGTATACCACAATGTGTGATGAGTTGTTTGGTCCAGTAATGACGATTTTTGTATATGAACCTGAAGATTGGATTAAAACGCTGCATCTTGTGGATACAACATCTCCATACGCTTTAACAGGTGCCGTTTTTAGTCAAGATAGATATGCATTGGAAGAAGCAAATACTATTCTTAAGCATGCTGCGGGTAATTTCTACATCAATGATAAGCCAACTGGAGCCGTCGTAGGTCAACAACCATTTGGTGGAGCAAGAGCAAGTGGAACGAATGATAAGGCGGGCTCTAAACATAACTTACTGCGATGGGTGAGCATGAGAACGATAAAGGAGACCTTTGTTCCAGCAACAGACTATAGATATCCATTTTTGGAGGAATAGTTGATAATTACTAAGTTTAGAATATATGAACGCTTGTTTAGTCTGTAAAAAGACAAACTTTGAAACCGTGGTTAGTTCTAAAGATTTTTGTGTAAGTCACGAAGATTTTAAGGTTGTGCGTTGTACAAGCTGCGGATTTGGTTTTACGGAAAATGCTCCGGATGCTACGAGGATAGGCAAGTACTATGATCATGCTGATTATGTTTCTCATACAGATACAAAGGAGGGCTTGTTCTTTAGCATTTACCATGGAGTAAGGGCGTTTATGTTGGGCCAAAAGCGGGCTTATATCAGCAAGCATATACCGATCAATACCCTTCTTGATATAGGATCAGGGACAGGCTATTTTGTGAACTATATGCAATCTCATGGAGCAGCAGTTACTGGTTTTGAACCTGATAATGATGCAAGGGCTCAAGCCAAGAAAAACTTTGAGATTGATCTAGAACCAAGCTTGGAAGGAATACTAGCGCACAGTGCAGTGTTCGATGCTATTAGCATGTGGCACGTTTTGGAACATGTTCATGACTTAGAAAAGTATTTTGAGTACTTTCAGAAATTGCTAAAAACTCGCGGAGTACTGGCTATTGCAGTGCCTAATTACTCCTCCTTTGACGGTCAATTTTATAAGAAATATTGGGCAGCATACGACTTGCCTAAACACTTATGGCATTTTTCATCAGATTCGATAAAACTCTTGGCTCAAAATAATGGATTTGACCATTTACAATCATACGCCATGCCATTTGACCCTTTTTATATTTCATTGTTGAGTGAAGGGCATAAGCAAAGTGGGTGGTTTGGTAAAATTCGTGCTTTGTTTATCGGAATGATGTCCTTTTTAAAAGGATTTATCAATCCGGAAAAAGCATCTTCAGTGGTTTATGTTTTTAGAAAGCGCTAAGCTTATAAGTTTTAAGTAAAACCCTATTTAAAATTGACGATATGAAAAAGAAAGATATTTTTATTGGAAGGCAACCAGCCTTGGAAGTGCTTCGAAGTGAAAAAGCTGTTGAGAAAATATTATTGATGAAAGGTACATCTGGACCTGAGATAGAGGAGATAAAAAAAATATGTGAGGATAAACGTATTGCTGTTCAAACCGTCCCTAAAGATAAGATAGCCTATATGTTGTTTCCCGTTTATCAGCATAATCGTCCAAATCATCAAGGGGTGGTTGGCATATATGGGGAGGTTCAATATTTTAAGTTAGATGACATTTATAATCAGATACTCGAAAAAGGGGAGTTAGCACTAATCTTAGTGCTTGATGGAGTCACCGATGTTCGTAATTTTGGGGCAATAGCGCGAACTGCTGAAGCGATGGGGGTGCATGCTATTGTTGTTCCCGAAAAAGGAATTGCTCAGGTCAATTCGGAGGCGGTCAAAGCAAGCGCAGGTGCTATCCATCATATCCCTATTTGTAGAGAAAAGGATTTACGTGGGGTTTATAAATATTTTCAGCTAAATGGAATTCAGGTAGTAGCGTCATCATTAAAAGCTGAAAAAAATATAGATAAAATAGATTTCACCATTCCAACGGCCATAGTTATGGGCAGTGAGGGAAAGGGGATAGGTACCATAAGTCAGGATTATTCGGATCAGTTATTCTTGATACCAATGCAAGGCAAGGTTAACTCATTAAACGTTTCGGTGTCTGCAGGTATGATTTTGTACGAGGTCAATGCTCAAAGAAGTCTTTAGATAAGAGCAATCCAATTTAACCACAGTTATTAACATTTTAACAGCATTATTCACATATATGCTTAAGAACTATAGTTGCGTGAAAATAGTAACAATTTCTTAACAATTGGGAATGTACTTTTACGGAAAATTAAGCAAAACACAAGTTACTTTTAACCCTATTCCAATGAAACAGAAGTATATTACGATTCTTTTATTATCACTAATCAGTCTATCTATAGGCCTAGTCAGAAAAGCAAAATAAGTTTGAGAGAGAAACTCACATCGTATCACAATACACCAAATGATTTCAAGAATCAATCTCCTGGAGGAGTAGATTTTAACTTTGGTAATGGCTTGCAATTCACTTCCAAAGATTCTACCTCAAGGCTGAAGATTGAGTTAAGATTTCAGAGCCTTTTTATGGCTTCTAAATTCTTACAAACCGAGTTCGTTTTTAATAAACATTAAACCTATGGAAACTATATTTATTATTTTAAAAATTGTTGGAGCACTTGGATTTTTCATGTATGGTATGAAGGTGATGAGTGAAGGAATTCAAAAGGCAGCTGGTGACAGTATGCGTAAAGCTATCAGTACGATGACGCAGAACCGATTTTTAGGTGTTGGTGTCGGCTTTTTGATTACCGCTTTATTGCAATCTTCCTCAGCTACTACGGTAATGACCGTTAGTTTTGTAAATGCTGGATTATTAACCTTGGTTGAATCTGCGGGAATTATGATGGGAGCTAATATAGGAACTACTGTTACGGGTTGGCTAGTAAATATTGTAGGAAAGGTTAAAATTGCTCATTATGCTTTGCCTATAATAGCTATTGGTTTTCCCATGTTATTTGCAAAAAAAGGGAAGCTGAAGGATTGGGGACAATTCTTGATAGGTTTTGCCTTATTGTTTCTAGGCTTAGGGGCCTTAAAGGAATCTGTTCCAAATTTAGGTCCAGATTCTCCGTTTGTTCAGTTTTTTACTAATTATGCAAACTTTGGAATTTTAACCACTGTAATATTTGTAATTTTAGGAACACTGGTTACTGTGGTTATGCAATCATCAAGCGCTGCCATGACCCTTACATTAACTTTAGTTATGGCGGATGTAATTCCTTTTCAAGTGGGTGCAGCCATGATATTAGGAGAAAATATTGGAACAACCATTACCGCTGAATTAGCGTCATTGGTTGGAAACGTGCATGCCAAACGATCTGCAAGAATTCACTCCATGTTTAATATTGTTGGGGTAACCTGGATGGTTTTTGCTCTCCCATACTTCTTAAAGTTCATAGTGCCCGGTGCTACTGTTTGGGCTGCAGATGCCATGGGAATGAGTATAGGTAATGGTAATCCTTTTGAGAATCCAGATGCTGCTGCACTCGGATTGGCTGTTTTCCATACCCTATTCAATTTTATGAACGTTTTTGTTTTGATTGCCTTTGTTCCTTGGCTTGTGAAAATAGCCATCAAGTCTGTTAAATCAAAAGATGAAGAAGATGAAGAGTTTAACCTGAAATTTATTAATAGTGGTATACTAAATACCCCTGCTTTATCTATAATGTCTGTTCGGAAAGAGCTAGATATATTTGCTAAGGTAACTGAGAAAATGGGCACTAATGTTTATGCCTTATTCTTTGAGAAGCAAAAGAACCCTCAGAAGTTAATTGACAAAGTGAGAAAACATGAAGATGTTACCGATAAACTAGATCTAGAGATAACTCAATACTTAGCAAAAGTTGCTGAGTTTGATATTAATTTAGATACGAGTAAAGAGATTCGAAGCATGTTAAGTATCTCCAATGATCTAGAGCGAATTGGAGATATTTATTATGAAATGACAAAGAATTTTGAACGCTTAAAGCGAGAGCCTGAAAGCTTACCTGAAAATGCAAAATCAGAGTTAGAGGATATTATGAATTTGGCTATGGATGCCTTAAAGTTGATGCGTCAAAATTTAGATAATGAGAAGCCTAACGTAGAGTTAGGCCAAATTATCCAGGCAGAAAAAGCAATTAACCAGGCGCGAAAGAAAATCTTTACGAGTCATTTTGAAAGATTAGAGAAAGGTATTTATGCTCCAAAAATTGCCGTATTATTTATTGATTTCGTTAATCGTTCAGAGCGTATTGGCGATCATATCCTGAATATACATGAAGCGGTTTTAGGTAAATCTGATCTGTATGAAGAATATGACAAAGTTTCTGATAAGGATTAGCTTATATCAAGAAG
>JADHRO010000037.1 GCA_016777395.1 Chitinophagales bacterium
CCATATCGACAATTCTCTGACTCCCGATCCAGCACCACCCGGAAACCATGATGGATCATATAAAATCACCCAAAACCAAGGAGCAATAACCCAAGCCCACTGTCCAATCCATTGTGCGACTCCCATGATACTTGTACGTTCGTGAAAATCTTCACTCATCTCATAACCCATAGCAACATAGGGCACACTAAATATAGTGAGTCCTAGATAAAAGACAAAAGACCACAAAAGAAAGTACCAGAAATTATAGAGTAAGCCATTGCTCTCATAGAGTTGCCACATGGCAATAAAAGAGAGTCCCATTATTATGGAGCCTAAAAATACATATTGTCTACGTCTGCCCCATTTTGACTTTGTATTGTCAGAAATGAATCCCATTAGAGGATCTGTTATTGCATCAAATATTCTGGGAGCAAATTGAATAATCCCCCAAAGCAATGCGGCAAAGCCTAAATCTTGAACCAAAACAATAATAAATACGCCTAAGGATGCAGGAAACATCTGGTTGGCAAGCATTCCAAAACCAAAGGCTATTTTTTGTGTAAATGGAACTTTGGCGAGAGTGTTAGTTGCGTGTTTACTCATTTGACGAAGGGTTTAAAAGTATGGTTTGAATAGCTTTATTATTAATTCGAATGGAATAATTAAAACCTTCCATTTTTAAGCTCAAATCTTTTTTCTCTTCTGACGGATTAAACAGCACAACGGCAATGGACCCATCAGTATTTTGAGCAGCGGTAATCATTAAATCTTCATCGGTGTTTTCGATGCCCAGAACTTCCGCTCCTGGCCTAATGAACTTGCTAAAATGAACCATAGTATAATAAATAGGCGTGAAATACACTTCATCGGCCTCTTGGTCAACAATAATCGGTGCAACACACCAATTCTTAAACCAATTTGGGCCACCTTGACGGTCAAGCACCATATTCCAATCCACCCAACCATCTACATGATTGTTTAGACACCCTATAATATCGCGCGCATATCTGTAAACCGGAACATATTTTGGATGCAAGTGTTTGTCTTCTTCTCTTGCCCAATCCCAGCCCCAATCTGTGGCGACCTTACTCCAATACCAAGCATCATCCTTCCAAGCTGGAACTTCAGAATCCACGCATGCTTCCGTTTGAATCAAGTACTTGTTTGGTGCTTTTCGATGCGCATATTGCAATTCTTCTGGAAAATAATCGAATGTACTTTCGTACCAATGTATGGCCGTACCATCATAGTATTTTGCAGACTGCTCATCTTGATACATCACATCCACCCATTCCTTAATTCCAGCCCGATTTTGGTCGTATCCAAGTATTACAGACTGTCCAAAGCCATCTTTTTCCAATTGCGGACCCAAATAGTTTTGAACGAAATCAGTCATCTCATCTGGAGAGTAGTGCATGCTTTCCCAATTATCTCCATTTCCATGCGGCTCATTCTCTACAGTATAACCCCACAAATCAATGCCTTCTTTTTGATAAGCTTGATGATACTTTGAAAAAAAGAGTGCCCAGGTATCATAATATTCAGGGAGTAATTTGCCGCCTACCCAATCCTTATTGTCTTTCATCCAAGGCGGAGCCGTCCAAGGAGATGCAAACAACTTGAAACCTTCTTTAGAACTCTCCATAGCTGCTTTTATCATTGGAATCAAATCGGCTTGATCCTCTTCAATTGAAAAATACTCAAGCGTTTTATCATCTTCAATAGGAGCATAAGAATATTGATTCAACGAGAAGTCACATGAATTCATATGAGTTCTACAAAGCGAATAGTTCGCTCCTTCCTCACTAAAATAAGCGTCTATAATTTTTTGGCTA
The DNA here is from genome assembly GCA_016777395.1 of Chitinophagales bacterium. Lineage (GTDB taxonomy): Bacteria > Bacteroidota > Bacteroidia > Chitinophagales > UBA8649 > JAFMKE01. The sequence goes on from JADHRO010000037.1 coordinate 1,818, forward strand.
TTTTCCTCACCTAGTTGATTCAACAAGTAAGCGGAAGACTCTGTAAATGCCCCTCCAAAACCCGTGATTGTTTGAAATTTAGCCTCCTTATTTATGTTGACGACAAGCATGGAGTCAGTCGTTTCAAATTTATCTAACTTGGTTAAAGCATTGCCTGCAGCAGAAGTTTCATAAACTTCTACCGACCATAATTTTTCTTCTTGGTCATTCTGATTATGCTGCATACTACAAGATTGACTTCCTATTAACACCAATAAGATATAGCCATAGAATTTTTTCATAGAGCTTAATATTCTGGTATTAATATTTCTTTTACTGGTGGTAATTGAACATCCTTCCATAAACTATCCTTGTTTCCGTTGTAAGTTTTAACTAAAGCAACTCCATCTCTGCTTAGCCCTTTGAAGACCCCTTTATCAAAAGAATCCCACAATACGTATTTGACCTGTCCATGCACATCAAATAATCCAAAATGATTTTCAGAACCTCCAGGGTTATCTGAATCTTTCCAAGGCTCATCAAAAGCTTCAAAGTAGAAACATTTAATTTGCTCCTCGCGTGTCCATTCTCTCATCAACTCATAATACTTGCTTTGCTTGTACTCATCACAAGCCAAAGATCCTTGTTCACCATAAAAATCTTCTGAATAACTTGCCCAACCTGTCTCTCCGACATGAATAGGTTTATTTACGCCCAATGCATGCATATAATTTTTGACTGCATAATATTGACTTTTGGAATACTCAACCGAACGGACCATAGCCGCATCAATTTTTTCTTGATCAGACAGATTTTGTTCATCATGAAGGGTCCCCCAAAATATAGGATTATAATGCGTGTCATGCATAGAATAAGTATGCATGGAAATATAATCAACCGCATGAATAAGCTCATTTAATTCTTCCACCTTGTACTGCGCTTCGCCCCCCCCCCAAGATGCAAAGTTATCTGAGCTAGTAATCCATAAATCCTTCGGTAGTTTATTTTGTTCTTTGAGGCCCTGTAGGTGGTTTACCCATTTAAGTATTACTTTGGGATAAACATAATACTCAGTTGCCCACTTTACCATCGCTTCATTTCCAACAGAAATAATTTTTACAATATCCGGATGTTCGACAGCTAGCTGAGCTGCTCGTTCAATTTCTATTGCATTCCTTTCGCTTTCCTCTTCGTGAATAGGGTCCAATCCCGTCCAAGCATTTTTACAGTCTATCCATGCACCAAGCATTACGTACATTTCAAATTTTTCGTCTTCAATTTTCAATTCTTCAATTGCTTCGATGGTGTTTACTGCTTGCGGCATATGTACGTTATATGTTCGTATTACTTTAACCCCTATTGCTGCAAGAATCTTCAAATCCTCTTTTAACTGCGCTATAGTAGGCTGCACGCTCCTTGTATCTTTTCGATAACCCCCGTATGAGATTGCCTTATAATCCGGGTTGGCAAGAATAGCTTCTGCTGTCACTTTTTTCATTCCATCTTCTTTTTTAACGTTAAAATCGCACGAATTTAAACTCAGCATTAAAAACATGATAAACAATTTTCCACTGATTCCTATCAACGAGCAAGTCGATATTATTCGATTGGACTTTGTTTCTTTTTTTTGTCTTCTGTCGTTCATCAGCCGCTTAAGTTGACTTCACCTTAAAACCTCATTCGTTATCTCAACAATAATTTGCGTAATTTCTCCTTTGCGTCTAAAAACCTTTAGACTTGTTTCTATATCCAAATTTAAGGCTGCATAAACCTTAGACTCACCTTGACTGACTACCGTGATTTTATTGGCAGCGGATACTTTATAAACCACTGGAATCTGACAATAGGTAAATGCCAAAGTATTATCTACCAAATCTATTTGCTGTGCTTTACCGTGAACATCAATATATTTGAAAGTGCTTGGTTGAAGTAGAAACTCTTCTCTGCGCAGCAAACGAGGATTAAAATATAGTTTCCCCTGTTTTGCATAAACACCTAATTCTCCCCAATGCGCGAGTATATCTTCTTTTACTTGTCCGGTCATCCCCGGCTGCTGAGCTCCTCGACCCGCCGGAGTATGCGAGTACGGGTCAGTTGGAAATGCCCCGTATAGCTGTGGCGACTTATGCACGCCAATACCGGCTTGGATTTCATAATAATGCTCGAGCAGTTTACCTATAGTTTTATGATCCTCGTTTTGCTCTATCGCCTGCAAACTACATTCTTGCGCGGCGAGAAGTAACTTGGAAACCATATGCCAATAAATTGATCCGAGCCCTTCAAATCCAAAAAATGTACCCGATCGCCCAGTAAAGGATTTATGATTAAAAACATCTTCAAAAATGGAGAGAATAATTTCCATTTCGGAATTTGCTAAAACACTCCATTCAGGATTTTTTATTTCATTAATTGCCGACTTCAAATCTTCAACAAATCCAAAATCACCATTAAAATGGTATTGCCCTTGAACATCTCTTTCGATAATGCTTCTGTCATTAGCCTCAAGCATTTTCTGGAACAATTGAGACGAGTCCACTGCATTTTTTGGAATTCTATTTTTCTTTAAAAAACCTTTAAGATTTTTATTGGGATACAAGATGTAGCTATATTGATCTTCTCTAAACAAAGCGCTTTTCTTAAGCGCATCTAGGACCTCCAAAGACTCTTTGGGTTGCAAATATTTTGCACTTAACACGGCCGCCTGCCCCTCTAACATTTCACTTAAGTGTGTAATTGAGACTCCCTTGTTTTTTCGAGTCATTAGATTATACGCGTGAAACATTCCATCTTCTCGTCTATTTGCTTCTATACTATGTTGGATAAAGGCTAAACTTATGCGCGTAAAGTTTTTCAATCCTGCAACAGATATACTCCTCTTCTTTCCCCAGAATCCTTGACCATAGACATGACCTCTAAAATCTGATGCCGTCTCCCCCAAGCTATCTATTAGCGCTCCTCTATCCTTATCCGAAAACTTTTGCTCTAAGCGATCTTCATTATCTAGCAAGGTTTTTCTAACTCCCTTGTAGAAATCCATTAATTCGCTGGAAATTTTCACATTTTCCTTAGCTGTTTTTTCTAAAATATCTTGGAAAAATAAAAGGAATCTATGCAGATAATAAAGGGTAACCATAGATACTCCATTTCCAACAAGCGCATTATTTGCATCATTCCATTCTGGCCGCTGGGTATTCATCCAAATACCGCCCTCTGGAATAAAATTGGACAGTTTAGACAAAACGGTGGCTAATATCTTTTCGATAAAATTGACACGATAAATCTCATTTTTTTCATCTGTCAATAAAGCGCCATCCGATCCAAAATCAGTTCGTCTATCCCTAATCTGTTGATCTAAATCATGGTCAAAATCAATCGTATCTTTAGGGTTTTGAATAATATCACCGTAGGGCTTAATTCGATAGGGTACATTGGCATAAACAAAGATTTCTTGATCCAAATAAGTATCTAATTTACCGGGCATTCGATCTTGCATAAACTCCAAGAACTTCAATAAATATATAATTTGATGATCGCCCCAGTAGCCAATGTATGACCAAGGGTCATCTGGCTCAATAGTTTCCCAATCAAAGCCATCCTTTGTTACTCGGTATGGATTGTATCCATCAAAGGTAGTTGCGTTCAAAAACTTAAAAATCATCCCTTCCATGAAAGCCGGATAGGCATGAGCAAGTGCTTCCCAATTTTGAAAAATATCTCTCCAGTTACCTTCGAAATCTAAAATTTTTGCACCGGTTTGCTCATGCTGTGTATTAATGGAAAATTTATTCCAAGGTCGACTTGGATCTCCATGTCTTCTACTAAATTTAAGTGGTAAATATTCAGCAATAATTCGGTCAAGATCAAGGCTTTTCGATTGTTTGGTAAGTTCTTTCAATTCAAAAAGGTCAAAGTGCTCAGGCAATTCTTGAATCAGCTTGTTTTGAGCTGCAAAAACTTGCTTATTTGCATACTCCACAAAAAGGCTAAAATCTTCCTTTTCTATTTGATAATTGAAATCAAAAATTCCACCACGCATGATATTGAACAATACATTTGAAAAGTGGCGTGCATCATTGAGTGAATCTGTAGTTTGTTGAATACCATCCGCAGAAGCATTTAATCCAATCAATTTTTCTGTTCCAGAATGAATATTCTTATCTATTTTACTCCAAAGAGATGAATCTTTAGTGATTCTATCTATCAAGGAAATGACATTGGATTGACTTTGATTCACATTTGCAATAAAGTGCCAAGATTTACTTTCTTTTGCAGCTAACTCTATATTATTAACAAGAAAATACGCTCCTTTTTCGCCTTTGATATCATTTTCTACATTCAATTTTTCGCCTTTTCTAAAAGCATCCAATTGAAGAGAGGAAAGTAAATGTTTACTCTTTGGCAAACCCGAACTCCAAACTAGATTCGCTTTAAGTGCCTCTCTTGGTTCTGCCTTATCGACAATCATCGCACTAAGGGCATACATTGCCAGCCCACTTTCAGCATCAAGTTCATTTCGTTTATATGCATCGACTAAATTGCTCGCCCGATTTTGCAACTCACTACCTACTCCTTGTGGTAAAACATTTTGCACACCATCCAAAAGTTCTATGCTACAGGATGAATCAGCTAAATTTTCTATTGTGGAAGTCTTTACAAATCCAAATTCAGCGGAAGAACTCCATCTATATCGAAAACATAAATCGAGGTCATGATTGATCTCTTCAAAAATAACAATATTTCCGTATACACTTTTGTACAAATTATTCGTACACCTATATGAAACGCCATTCCGAATCGAAAATGGCTCCCATGTTGCGACCTTATCCTTAAATACTTTGACTATTGTTTTGCTTCCCGTTTCTTCTGAGGATTCTGTTATTTTATCAACCGTATAATAAGGGAATAAGGCATTTTCTGCATCTTTTCTGCCTGCACTAATTCCTCCATTACTCGCAATAAACAACCAATGATTGCCTGAACTCACAATACTCATAAAGAAAGGAGGCATTTGGTCAACATTTTCAATTTTAAAAAATGTCATTCCATGAATATCTACAGACTTAATGGCGGTATCATTATTCATAGCTTCTTTTACACTCATAGGTATCATAATTAGGTAGTACTTTGCAAAGGATGCTCAAGGAAATAGATGCCCCTATGCATTGTATAAACTCTGGATGGATATTTTAAAATGCTGGCTATATTTCATTGTAAACTCTAACATAATCGACTAGCATTCTCTGAGGAAATGGAGTCCCAGTTGTTGGAAAACCTGCAAACCCACCACCAACAGCAACGTTCAGTACCATAAAAAATGAATTGTTGTATACCCATTCTCCTGCAACATCATCCGAAGTCACTTGATTGTATAAGACATCATCTACAAAGAAATCAATATAATCTTCGCCCCATTCTACTGCATAAATATGGAAATCTGAATCAAAACGATCATTTCCTAAGTTGTAAGCCTCGGTTACTGCTGCACCGGCAGAGTATCCGGGTCCATGCAAACTTCCGTACATAATACTAGGTGCTTGGCCACGGGCCTCTAAAATATCAATTTCGCCACATTGAGGCCAACTTACTTCATCAATATTTGAACCTAACATCCAAAATGCTGGCCAAATACCAGGTCCAAAAGGAATTTTAATATTCGCTTCTACACGTCCATATTTAGTAGTAAACAAGCCTTGTGTTTTCACTCTTCCTGAAGTATACGGCGAACCTCCAAAAGCTTCATTCATAGCGGTAATCACCAAATTTCCTAGACCGTCTAGCGAAACATTTTCAGGAAGATCTCTGTAGGTCTGCAACTCCGAATTTCCCCAACCATCATTGCCAGTTCCTAGATCATAAGTCCATTTACTTGAATCTGGAAGATCTCCATACTGCCCCTCAAACTCATCGCTCCAAACTAAATTGTACTCTCTATCTAAAAAGTCAGAAGAACCATCTTTATTGCAAGAGGAAAAACACACGATAAGCATAAAAGCAATGAATGTTAAATGGATGTGTTTAGTTAAAATTAAATATTTCATATTGCTAATTATTTTTATCATCTAGTTGTAAAAGAATACATTGTCGAGAAAAAAGTTTGGTAGTTCATTTCCCTCATATATCAGCAGACCTAAGGCATTTTTTGAACTTAATCCATTCAATGGAATATCTATACTATTCCAAACACCTGAACTTAAATCCAAATCGGTAAAACTTTCAATTATGTCTGCATCATCTCCTCCTCCATCCGTGCCATCCGGACCAAAGTCGCGTATGGTGATATTCAAGCTAGTCGAAGACTGAACTGCCACAGGAATGAACAAATCTAAATGAAGGTGAGTCATTGCCGAGGCATCTACTGTAGGGTTAGAAAACTGATTACCCACAAAATTAAATTCAACATAATTTAAAATATTATCGCCATTAATAGCAAAATCTTCCGAGCGGGTAGTTTGGAAAGGTTCCCAATATCCATTAAAAAAATCAACTGGAACGTTGTTATAGTGGTCACTATACAAAGAAATGACATTAGCTTGGTCATAAATTGGTGCTGGCGCAGAGCTAAAACTCCCTTGAACATTAAGGGTTAAACTTCCATCTGCCTCCACCCCATCTATATATCCCTTAATCAAGGCCAAACCAGGACCGACTATTTTGATCTTATTATCTGCATCGATTTGAACAACAGATTCATTTCCGGAGCTCAAAGAAAAATACCCAGGTTGGATATTATAATCTTTAAAAACCCCATCTGGCAGATTAATAGAATAGCTGACATTTTCAATATTAACATCAATACCCTGGTAAGCTAGTTTGACAACATCATCCCCACCCATTATTGTAGCTCTTGGGTGAGCGAGTAAGCCCGTCTTTTCAAACTTAATTTCATCTAACCAAAACGTATATCCCAGGCCATTCTCCGGTCCCTCAGCAAAATACAGCAAGCCTTTTTCACTGCTTAGTTTACTTGCATCAGGAATTGGAATATAGTACTTTTTCCAATTAGTGTTCACATCAATTGAAGTTGATACTTCGTATAAGTCTTCTCCAAAAGAGATTCCAAAACCGATGGCATCAATTGTTGCTGACTTTGTTGCCTTAGCATAAAAAGTAAGCGCATTATACCCAGATAAATCCCGACCATCTCCTACGAAGAAAGTACCTCCTGCATACGATCCATCAGAGGAGTTCACTTCAGGCACTGCGAATCGCATGGCTGATGCAGAGCCGCCGTATGTCACCTCGCTCGTCACATCAAATGCTGAAAATGAAGCCCCTTGGAATACAGCATATTGCAAACCACTACTAAAATCATCCATGAAAACATCAGGATTATTTGAAAAAGAAGGTGATTTAAAATCCGCTTCATCTGGTTTACAAGCAGCAAGCACAACAATAATGAAAGCAAGTAATCCGATTGCTTTGATGTTATTTAATTTATTCATAATTTATTTTTTACTCAGCCAACTATAATTTTTACCTCTACGGTTATTAATCAACCAAAGAAAGCATTCAAAGTTTATTAATTAATTATCTATCTCCACCTATATTTAATTGAATGTATGCTCTTATTTCCCATTCACTACCTCTATCAAACCCGGCAAGGTTACTTACACAAACTGTATTCCCATTTACATCTGTGGTAGTAGCTGGGCAATATCGATTCGAGTATTGATCCAATGCACGCCAGGTTCCCAAAATTCCAACTTTAGTTTGAGGAATATATAGCCAAGAAGGCTTGCCTAAAATAGTAGAAATATCTAAGGTGAATTGAAGCGGGAAAGTTAAGTTGAAGTCTCTATGATAATCATAAGGGCCCCAGTCATTAATCTTCATACCATAGTTCACTTTCAATTGTTTGTAAATCAATCTCACGTCGCCTCCGAAACGGTTGAAACTTCGCTCGCTGTCGCCATTGGCTTGTGCCTTACCTGCATAGAAGTTTCCAATAACTCCAAAATCTGGATTAATTTTCGAAACAATTCGTGCATGCGCTTCCCACAAATCTTGTGCTGGAGCCGCTCCTGGAAATGCAAAAATCGTTCTACCATCTTGTAATATACCAATAGAGGCATCTTGGGAAGTTGGAAGATGCCTAAAAATAAATCCTGCACTTGCGGCAAATTTTGCATCCTCTGCAAAATCATTATCCCATTCGTACATATATGTGGCAGGAGTTGGATCAAAGGTTAACAATATCTCACCAGCTATTTGCTCACGATTCCCTCTAACTACAAAGGGATCATCAATAATATTTCTTAATCTTGCTGGAGCTGCAAGTCCAGCAACCATTGGCCCTTCTATTGGTCTTTGCCACAAAAAATTAGGTGCAATTTGGAAGTCACCTGCCATTAGCGTTAAACCGGTTAAGAAGTTGTATTGATTGCCACTTCCACTATCCTTTAATCTCCAGCCTGTAAAAGTTAAGGTGTTGTCTACTCCACCATTGGCGACCAAACCTTGAGCAGCTCCTTGAGCATACCAATTGAATCGCCCCCCAGTATAGGTAACTTTTGCCTTTCCACCCCAATTATCTTGTGGTTTAATTGTCGTTTCGAATGCTTGCGGATTATTATCATCACCTCTAAGGACTTGATAAGCCCTTCCATTCAACGGATTTCCTCCCCAAATTCCACCAAGTCCTACACCAAATTTCCCATAATCGGCATGGACATAAAATGTTGCTCTTCGGGTTTTAGGTTGGGGTATCGCAAAGGAACTCTCAGTATTACCTCGCTGCGTGATGTCTTCATGAAAGATACCAGCTAGCTCATAATTTTTAAATTCTCTTTGATACTTAACCAATAATGCTGGGTTGGCACCCCACCATAATTCGGGACCAAAAGCAATCTTTAAACCCCTAAAGTATTTTTTTCCCTCGAGCTCTAAACCCAAAGGAGCATTGCCATTATAGGTGTCAATATTGGGTCCATAGTATGCTTCTGGATACAAACCGAAAAAGTCTCCCTCATATCCCCAATGAAAATGGCCTGTTCGATAGAAAGCATCCAAATTGAATAACTTATGATTCCAGTTAAAGCTTGCACTGTAAACTTGAAAACGATTGACATCTTGCAATTCCACTGGACCATTTGAACTGTTTACCGTAATCGGGCGACCACGATTCTCATAAAAGATCTCATCTATTGGATTTTGTGCAACATTGCCCAACATATTAAACTCTACATTGGCGCTAACATTGGGTGCTGGATTGGCTTGTATACCAACAAAAAAGGATTGCATGTGGTCAAAGCCTAATTGGTCAGGATACTGTTGAACATTTGGATCTACACTGTTGGGAGTTGATACTCTATTTCCACCGGTATTAAAAGTGGTGAATCTAGCTGAAAAACGGCTTAACTGAATATACTTATTTTTTCCACTTTGCATGGCGGCTTTGTCTCCCCTAGCTTTGAGAACTGACTCTGCAATCTGTACTTCCTTGTTAAAATAGTTTTCTAATTCTACCATCCCATTGGCTGTATCGTAAGGGTTGAATTCATGAACTTCTTTCAACGCATAATAAGCTGCACGTGGGTATAACTCGTAAAGCCCACTTACCTCAGTTGCTCCTTTAGCGCAAATACCAAACCACTCCTCGTTCATATTATTTTCCCCTTCTTTGTAATCCATTTGGTATCCACCATTGGACCAAGAAGCGTTATTATCATGTACACTCAAATTCTTCGTTTGCCCAAACTTCCACCAACCATCACTAAATTGAAAAGTAAATCCTCCTATTGAATTACCTGCCCCACCAATTCCTGCGGCATTTGAATAAATTTCTTTCCAGTTGCCAACCATGTAGTAAGCTTGAGCTTCTTGATCCTCATTATTTTCAATGGCATTAAAAGCATCTGCCCCAAACTCCGTAAACATTATTGGTTTACCGTATTCATTTTTTACTCTTTCAAAAGCATCTCTAAAAGACACGCCTCGATACATGTTTGTTCCAAAAACATCTACATCAGGACATTTCTCTGCTATAATATCAATGAATAATAGATCTCCATTGCATAGTGCTACCGGATGATTACCATCAATCTCTTTTATCGCAAGTGCACCCCGATTAAACATTTCGTATAGTCCTCTTGCTCTCAATGTTGATTTCCTTTCATCTACAGGAATATCTTCGGTTTCTGCACCATCCCAGAACAAACCATAATTATTTTCATTTCCAAGCAAAAACATTAACAATCCGGGAGTATTTTTATATTCCTCCGCCATTTCTCTCACTTCCTCTATTAGCATCGCTTGAGCCTTAGGATTGTCATAATCTGTAATTCCTACCCAAGCGCCTTCAATGGTTAGGCCATATCGGCCAAATGAGTGATTAAGCATCGTATAAATTCCAAAATTATTATAGATATAGGTAATCCATCTCGAAGGAATTCCAGTGTAAACTCTTATGGTGTTAATACCCATATTTTTAAGCAAACCCATTTCAGCATCTAAAGCTGACTTAATAAAATTATCAGATTGATTCCATAAGCTGTAAGTATAATTCGTACCTATTGGCAAGTAATCCCAATTTACTCCATTAATCATTAAATCTTGGCTATCTACATTCAATCTAAACCCACCATTGGAACTTTGGATATCTACCTGATTAGGTTGAGCGCAAAGCGCAATAGAGACAAAAAGGCATACAAAAAAGGAAAAATGCTTCATAAATTGTTTCGATTTGGTTAATGTTGGAAAAATAAAACTTCAATGTATCAAAAAAACCTGATGAAATTTTAAAAATTCAGAATTAAATATAATGCTTTTTCTTGAAAGTGTCAAACATACACTAATTGGAAGTTTCTAAATATTTTTACTATATTCAAGCTCTTATTTTGTTTA